>CBDUSK010000106.1:0-5863 GCA_965369915.1 uncultured Phycisphaerae bacterium | reverse complement strand
ATTTATCGGGATGCTGATCTAATGATGAACCGTTAAACATATTTTGAAAAGGAAAAAAGGGGCAAACTATGAAAAAGTTTTTACTGTCGTTGATTATTTGCTTATTCGTAATTTCTGCAAGTGGCTGTATTTTTAATAACCCATGTAATACAGGCAGAGCACATAATCTAGCTTCTAAGGTTAGCAAAGAGGGGCCAAGTAAATTTGTAAAAAAGATAACAGAAGAGTCAGTTATTTATCACGAAAAGAACCTGATATATGCCATAACTTTTTTAGGGAATTTTGTAAAAGAGGGTAAAGGAATATCTATAGAAATATGGAATGATAGGGACCAGGTAGCAGTTAAGGAGCAAGATTCAGCTAAGACAGCCAAACTTTATTCCGGCGAGATCAAATTTTCTGAGGCCGAGCTCACAATCTTTGGTTATGTGAACAATGAAGAGGGGGGGGAAAAAATCGGCTTATATAATTATGGCTCAGTGGTTTTTTATGTTAATTCTGACGATGGATGGATAAAAAGATGTTATGATCCTGATGAATTTGACGAGAGCCAAGAATTTGAATTGATCCCTTTCCTATCCAGTAAAAAAGTAGATGAAAAAGAAGTCAAAAAGTTCTTAGACCTGGTTGAGAAAATTAAAAAGAAATTTCCTCCCAGATAATGGGTAAAGAAAATGCCAGGTGTTATTAGTCGCGGGTCGTTAGTTGTTAGTCGCTAGTTGTTAGTCGCTGGTCGCTTGTTGCTGGTTGTTGGTGCTGGACAAGGGCAGTTAGAATCTTGAACATATTTTGAAAGAAATAGATTATGGCTAAGAAAGCTGATAAAAAAAAGAAGGCCTCTTCCAAGAAGAAAACAACCAAAAAGAAAGTAGCAAAGAAGAAAGCCAAGAAAAAAGTCAGCAAACAAAAAAAGGATGAAAGCTCAAAGTTTGTTGAACTTTTTTGGGCAGCGCGGAGAGAACATGTGAAGCTTGAAAAGCAAGCATCTGCAAAGAGAAAAAAGCACAAACTGGCCTTGGCTTTTGCGGTAGAGCATAATATGAAGTGGGGAGAGTTGTTGTTGGATGTAAGCCTATGCTCAAAGCAAGGAGAAAACGATAAAGCACTGAAGAAAATAGTGTCAAAATGGAATGTAATCCCGAGTTCACAAAGGGGCTTTGCGTATTTCATTAAGGGAACAATCTTGCAGAATTTGAATCGCACTGACGAAGCTATCAAGACATATCACAAGGCGCTGGCGGTACCGAAGCTCGATACGCCGGGTAATACATGGCACAATCTGGGTATTGAGTATATTAAGAAGGGCGAGTATGACAAGACCATCAAAGCATATCACACGGCGCTAACGGACCCGAAGTACGATACGACAGGCGAAGCGTGGAACAACATGGGGAATGCGTACTATGGCAAGGAGGAGTACGACGAAGCTATCAAGACATATCGCAAGGCGCTGGCGGACCCGAAGTACGATACACCGGCTATAACTTTAACTAACTTAGGCATGGCATATCGTAAAAAGGGAAAAAATAAACAAGCTCTTAAAGCATTAAAGGAGGCCCTGCAGAAATCTGATAAAGGGAGTAGGGATTTCGCACGAGCAAAACAATTATTGTCGTTGCTTGAGGCAGATCTAAAGCCTGAGGCGATGAGTACCGATGACCGCACCTCTCTGGAACGAGCAACAATGGCTGTTAAGGAGGGACCGGAACAACGCCTATCTAAGAAGATCGATAAAATGCAGGAGAGCGAATATGACAGGTATCTGAAAAGAAAAGATTCTTGTAGGGATGATATATTAAGTATCCTGCGTGGATGGAGTAGTGCGGTAACACTTCTGGAAGGATCGGAGCGGTTATGGCGAGGTGGAGGGTATTTCATCAAGTGGAAAGGCAAAGGGATAGTAATTGATCCTGGGTTTGATTTTCTGCGCAACTTCCACGATGCAGGCTATCACGGGCATGAAATAAATGCAGTGCTGGTTACACACAATCATACGGATCACAATGCAGATGTTCGCGCAATAGACGATCTTCGCTATGAACTTTACAAGAGACGAAATACAGACCCTCACAGAAAAATCGAGCCGTATTTGCTGATATGGGACAAAGATTCTGGTGAGAAAATCAAGTTACAGGCTGAGGAACCAGAACATCGTTTTCACTCAATCATTTTCGATGTCGGTCGTTGTGGACCTACACATACGATCAGGCAACAACGTGGGCGACCGTTTGAGGTGAAATACTTTCCAGTCAGGCACGATAAAGATATCATCGACGATCCAGTAGGTTTTAAGGTAGTGCTTAAGGATGGCAGAAAGAATGCTTTGACTATAGGTTTTACAGGTGACACAGAATATTTTGGTGAACTTGGTAAATACCTTAGTGGGTGCGATATTCTCATTGGGCATATTAGCCAGCCTGATAAGGTGGAGTTTTCGGACATGAAGCAATATAATAAAAACCACCTTGGTTATAATGGTCTTGCAGAGTTAATCAAGGTAGCAAAGCCAAAATTGACATTAGTAGGTGAATTCTGGGCAGGGATGGGAGATGTTAGAATTGATCTGGTTAAGTGCTTGCGCGAGCGAACGGGATGTAAAGAGATATTTCCAGCAGGAATTGGACTAAATATGCATTTGCCAAAGTTGGAGATCGAGTGCACGAACTGTAAGAAAGCGATACCGTTTATTGATGTGCGAGTTGGGCCTCCGACGGAACGATTTGGTAATCTATCATATCTTTGCAAGCATTGTTGTCTTTAACCGTTCCTTTTTTTCAAAGAATTCCCTTGCAAGGCGTGGTGTAATACTTTATTTTACTCGGGTCAAAAATTTTTTGCGCTTAAATAGTCGGAAATGGTCCGAAAAGGACTAAATCAATGCCTAAACGCGAAGACATCGAAAAGATACTCATCATCGGTTCGGGCCCGATCGTCATCGGCCAGGGATGCGAGTTCGACTATTCCGGTGCCCAGGCGTGCAAGGTCCTGAGGAGCGAAGGGTATAAGGTAATCCTTATCAACTCGAATCCCGCAACCATCATGACGGACCCGGAGATGGCCGACAGGACCTACATCGAGCCTATTACCCCCGAGTTCGTTACTAAGATAATCCAAGCCGAACGCCCCGACAGTCTCCTGCCCACTCTCGGAGGCCAGACAGGACTCAATACGGCTGTCGCCGTCGCTGAAAGCGGGGTGCTGAAAAAATACGGGGTAAAGCTTTTGGGCGCGAACCTGGAATCGATAAAACGTGCCGAGCAGCGGGACCTTTTCAAAAAGACGATCGAGAAGATCGGTCTGGATGTTCCGAAAAGCGGCCACGCACACTCATGGACCGAGGCCCTAAAAATAATCGCCCAGGTAGGCTTTCCTGTCATCATCCGCCCGTCATACACACTCGGCGGCATGGGCGGCAACGTCGCATACAACATGGCCGAATACGAAGAGTTCATCCAGTGGGGCCTCAACCTCAGCCCGACAACACAGGTCCTTGTCGAGGAATCCGTTGTCGGATGGAAGGAATACGAACTCGAGGTCATGCGAGACTGCAAAGACAACGTGGTGATCGTCTGTTCGATCGAGAACCTGGACCCGATGGGCGTTCACACCGGCGACAGCATCACGGTGGCCCCGGCACAGACGCTGACGGACAAGGAATACCAGATAATGCGGGACGCCTCTTTGAAGATAATCCGGGCCATCGGCGTTGAGACCGGCGGGTCGAATATTCAGTTCGCCGTGAACCCCGAGAACGGAAAGCTGTACGTTATCGAGATGAACCCTCGCGTCTCGCGAAGCTCGGCACTGGCTTCCAAGGCGACGGGGTTTCCCATCGCTAAGATCGCATCGCTGCTGGCCGTCGGCTATACCCTCGACGAAATACCTAACGACATTACGAAACAAACGCCGGCGTGCTTTGAGCCGACCATCGACTACTGCGTCGTCAAGTGGCCGCGGTTCACCTTCGAGAAGTTTCCCGGCACGGACCCCGAACTTGGCGTCCAGATGAAATCCGTCGGCGAGGCGATGGCTATCGGCCGAACGTTCAAGGAGGCCTTCCAAAAGGCCGTCCGCTCGCTCGAGATAGACCGATATTCGCTTGACAACAAGTACATCGACGAAAATATCTCCGAAGCACAGCTCAAAGAAAAACTCACCCGTTACAGCTGGGACAAGATCTGGTACGTAGCAGAAGCTTTACGCCGTAAAATGCCCGTCTCAAAACTCTTCGAACTCTGCATGATAGACCCGTGGTTCCTCAACAACATAAAGGACATCATCGACTGCGAGGAGAAAATAAAAACTACAACACTCGCCAAACTCGACCGCGATGGTCTCGGCCGGGCCAAGGAACTCGGCTTTTCCGATAAATACTTATCCGGGATCTACAAAAAACAAGAACTCGACTTCCGCAACCACCGCAAAGCCAAAGGCGTTGCCGCGGTTTACAAGCGGGTCGACACCTGCGCCGCGGAGTTCGAGGCCTTTACGCCGTACCTCTATTCGACCTTCGAAACCGAATGCGAGGCGAAACCCACCGACATGCGCAAAGTAATGATCCTTGGCGGCGGCCCGAACCGCATCGGCCAGGGTATCGAGTTCGATTACTGCTGCGTACACGCGGCCTTTGCCCTGAAGGAAATCGGCATCGAATCGGTCATGGTAAACTGCAACCCCGAAACCGTCAGCACCGACTACGACACCTCCGACCGCCTCTACTTCGAGCCGTTGACCTTCGAGGACGTCATGAGCATCGTCGATAAGGAAAACCCCGACGGCGTAATAGTCCAGTTCGGCGGACAGACCCCGCTAAAACTCGCCGCAGGCCTCGAACAGGCCGGCGTAAAAATAATCGGCACCTCCCCCGACAGCATCGACCACGCAGAGGACCGCAAACGGTTCAACAAGCTCGTCGACAAACTAAAACTCCGTCAGCCGTTCAGCGGAACCGCGACCTCATACGCCGGCGCCGTCGAAATAGCAAAACGCCTCGGCTACCCGCTCCTCATCCGCCCGTCGTTCGTACTCGGCGGCCGGGCGATGCAGATCGTTTACGATGAACACGCACTCGAAGCCTGCGTAGCCAACGCCATAAAAGCCTCAGGAAAACACCCGATACTAATAGACAAATTCCTCGACGACGCTACCGAGCTTGACGTCGACGCTATCTCAGACGGCAAACAGGTCGTCATCGGCGGCATCATGGAACACATCGAAGAAGCAGGCGTCCATTCAGGAGACAGCGCATGTTCGCTGCCGCCGGTCTCGCTCCCCGAAAAACTCCTCGAAGAAATTAAACGCCAGACAAAACTCCTCGCACTCGAACTAAACGTCATAGGCCTTATCAACATCCAGTTCGCGGTAAAAGGCGACGACATATACATCCTCGAGGTCAACCCCCGGGCCTCCCGAACGATACCATTCGTCAGCAAATCCATCGGCGTCCCGCTGGCAAAGATCGCCGCCAAAATTATGACCGGCATGACACTCAACGAGCTCGGCTTCACAAAAGAAGTAAGCCCCAGCCACTTCTCCGTAAAGGAAGCCGTCTTCCCGTTCCTCAAGTTCCCCGGCATCGATACATTGCTCGGCCCCGAAATGCTCTCCACCGGCGAGGTCATGGGCATATCTGACGATTTCGGCATCGCCTACGCAAAATCACAGATCGCAGCCGGCAACGCACTGCCCACCGAAGGGGCTGTTATTCTGAGCGTAAACGACCGCGACAAGGCCAAGGCTGTTAATATTGCCCGGCAGCTTCACGACCTGGGCTTCAAGATAATCGCCACAAAAGGTACGAGCATCGAGCTGATAAAGAACACCATCCCAACCGAATTCGTGCGCAAAATAGCCGAAGGCCGAC
>CBDUSK010000105.1:0-5913 GCA_965369915.1 uncultured Phycisphaerae bacterium | reverse complement strand
AAAACAAAGCCAAAAGTCAAGTGAACATAACTAAAGTATTAACAAAGAATTATGATGATTAGCGAATATTCGAAAAAAAACAAAGCCAATTTGTTGGACAAAAACCTTATTTTTGAGCGAAAAACCGATGATACCAAATTAAACTTTTTATGCAAAACAAAGCCAATTTGAAAATTGACTCAGATGTTCGTAACTAAAGCATTAACAAGATATTACAACCGAATGGACACTTGGTGTTGTGGGAAAAACAAAGCCAAACAAAGCCAATTTGCTGGTTGCTCGAATGAACGAAAAGAACCACCAAAAAGAAAAGTTAACCAAAAAACGAAAATCCGGAGGTTTCAAAGTTGTTTTTTTATCTCATCAAGGATGAGTTTTTTTGCTTCTTTCAACGGCCCGGGCAGGTTCACCCCGGCGGCCATGCTGTGACCTCCGCCGCCGAATTTCTGCGCGATATTGCGGACGTCGAGTTTTGACTTGCTCCTGAGTGAGCACCTGAAACCGTCTTTGAGTTCGACGAAGAGCGCCGCGACCCGGACAGAGTTTATCTGCTGGCACTGGTCGATGAGGTTTTCTGTCTCTCGGCCGGTGGCGCCGGTCGCGTCGAAGTCCTTTCGCAGGATGTGCTGGAAAGCGACGCGATCGTTACAGTGCATCTCGAGGCTGCCGAGCATGCGGGCCATGAGTTTGAGACGGCTGGGCGCGAAGTTCTGGTAGAGCTTTTGATAGACCGTTGCGGGAACAACGCCTATATCGATGAGCTCGGCGGCGTTGCGGTAGATACGGGCGTCGGCGTTGGAGAACCTGAACCAACCGCTGTCGGTTGCGATCGCGACGAACAGCGCTTCTGCGACATCGAGAGAAATCGGCCAGTTGCCGTATTTGATGAGGTCGTATATGATCTCACCGGCTGCAGCGGCGCTCGGGTCGAGCAGTTCGACATCGCCGAGGTTATCGCCGGTAACGTGGTGGTCGATAACGAGGACTTTTTTGCTGGTTTTGCGCAGCCAGCGGTCGAACTCAGGGAGCTGGACGTAGCTGTTTGTGTCGATGATGATGACCAGGTCGCAGCCGGCGTATGGTTCACTGTCGAGCTGTTTTATGCTGAGGTCGTTGCCCAGGATGGGGACCTTTTTATCGAAGAGGAACTCATACCACGCTGCTATAGGCGACAGGAATATCGGCTGGGCCTTTTTGCCGAGCCAGATGAGCATATCGCACATTGCCCGGACAGAGCCGCAGGCGTCGCCGTCGGGCCGGGTGTGAGACGTCAAAATAACGTTCGTCGAGTTGTTTATCAGCTCGATCGCTTTGCGAAAATCAGTCGTATCGATCATGGCATAGTTATACTACATCCAGCGCCGATATCCAAAGCGAATTTTTCAGATTTACCCATGAATTGCCAATAAATCCTTTGCCGAGCCCGGGACGACAATTGTCTGTTTCAGGATAAGGAGCGGTTCAGGAGCTTTTTTGCGTTTTTGCAGTCGAGTTCGATCTGTTCAATGAGTTGCCGTTCTGTCTCGAAGCGTATCTGCGGGCGCAGTTTTTCGATGAAATCCATGGCGAGCCATTTTTCGGCGAGGTCGCCGGGATCTTCTTCTAAAAGATGTGCCTCGACCATGAGCGGATGGTCAGAGACGAAGGTCTTTGCCCGGCCGATGCTGAACGCGGCTTTTTTCCGCTGGGTTGAAATGCAGACTTCATCGAAACCGGAGCCTATTTCCACGAAGCCGGCGTAGACGCCTTCTGCGGGAATGATCTGTTCAGCGGGGCAGATGTTTGCGGTGGGAAAGCCGATGCGTTTTCCGATGCCTCGGCCGGGGACGGTTTCGCCGATGAGCCGGTAAGGTCTTCCTAAGATGATGGCGGCCCGGGCGACGGAGCCTTTTTCGAGGAGGCTGCGAACCTGCGAACTGGAGCAGACCGCTTCGAAGCCGTCTGTGCTCTTGATCTTTTCTGCGGGAACGACGATGACATCGAAATCGCGTTGTCCGGCCAATTCTTTAAGGGTCTCGATATTGCCGCTCCGGCCGTAGCCGAAATTGAAGCCGGGGCCTTCGACGACGACGGCGGGTTTGACATGGCTTATCAGAAACTCATCGACAAAATCCTTTGGGGACATATTTAAAAGGTCGAAGCTGTCTTTCAGGACGATAAGGTGTTCAATGCCCTGTAGCTGCAGGAGATGAGTTTTGAGTTCGATGGGTGTAAGGACGCCGGGCGCTTTTTCGGGATGGAGTACCGTTGCCGGGTGAGGGTGGAAAGTCATGACGGCCAAGCCTGGGGCGTTGTATTTCCGGACGGCCTGTTTAGCGGCATCGATGATGGCCTGGTGGCCGAGATGGACGCCGTCGAAATTACCGATGGATAATACGAGGCCTTTCGGTATCGTGTCGAGAGATCTAATTGTGTCGTATATCTGCATGCTCTCTATTTTAAGCTACTCTCCGGGATACTTCAATCCCCATTGCTGCCGAATCTTATCCATGGTTTGCATTATGGCAAGGGATTCTGCAAGGGGCATTATCTCACTTTGCAGTTTTCCCCGGCGCAAACAATCGTGCACTTCTGCGGCCTGGTAATTGTAGCCGTTGGATTCGAGGGGTTTTTCGATGACGGTTTCTTTGTTGTCGCCGGTAATGAGAGTCGCTTTTTCGGCGCGATAGAACGGCGGATGTATTTTTATCATGCCATTAGTTCCGGCGATGACGGCCCTTCCGGGAGTCTGAGTTGTAACGGCAGCGGAAAGGACGGCGAGCTGGTCATCGTCGTATGTAAACAGATACGCGGACTGTTCATCGACGCCGGTGGTTCCGATGTGGGTGTGTGAGGATATCTTTTCGGGCTGGGAGCCGAAGAGCATCGAGGCGAACGAGATCGGATAGATACCAACATCGAGGAGTGCTCCGCCTCCGAGGTGCCGGTTAAGTGCCCTGCCTTCGGTGCCGCGGTCGGTGGCGTAACCGAAGTCGGCCTGGAAGAAGCGGAGTCTGCCGATGGCGGATTTTTCGATCAATTGTCTAATTTCGACGGTGAGTGGAATGAAGCGGGTCCACATTGCTTCCATTAAAAAGACGTTTGCTTTTTTTGCGGCGTCGATCATTCTTTCGGCCTGGCGGGCGTTCATGGCGAAGGGTTTTTCGCAGAGGACGGCCTTTCCGCTGTCGAGGACAAGGAGGGTGTTTTCCATGTGGAACGGGTGCGGCGTGGCGACGTAGACGACATCGACGCCGGGGTCCTTAGCGAGCTGTTCGTAGGAGCCGTGGGCGCGTTTTGCGTTGTGTTTTTTTGCGAAAGCGCGGGCCTTGTCTTCGGTGCGTGAGCCGACGGCGGTAAGCTCGGCGTCGCCAAGGACCTTAAGGCCTTCGGCAAATTTAGCGGCAATGCCGCCGCAGCCGATTATTCCCCAGTGAATTTTGTCAGTCATTTTCTTCCCTGAATTATCGTACCGTAGTTAAAACCTGTTAATTTTTCTCATGATAATACGCAATGGTTTGGATTTCAACAGGAAGTATTTTTTATATTTTCGGGTAAATTGTATCAGCCTCGAGATTATAGTTGCAACTGAGGCGCATTGAGATAAAATATTCAGGACGTGTAAATACGAAAAACGAAACAAAGGGGAATTAAGGGATCATAAGGTAGTACGATGACGCTGGAAAAGATGCGACATATCGGTGTGGAGCTGAAGGGGCATGCTCCGTTTACCGTGGCCGGTGCACTGGCTGGAATATTTTTTATGCTTATTTTCAGGGACCTGAGCAACCCTCATGCTTCAACACTGTTCAGCATATTTCACCCCGGGCATGTGGTATTAAGCGCGATGGTGACGGCATCGATGTTCGGGATGCACAGGAAAGGCAGGAATTTTTTATTGATACTTGTGATCGGTTACGCAGGTTCGATCGGGATCACGACCCTGAGCGATTCAATCGTTCCTTATTTCGGCGAGAGCATCTTAGGTCTTCATACCCCGAGTCATGCGGAACTTCACGGTACGGGTGAGCAGGGGCACCAAGAGCAGCAGGAAGAACACCGTGTGTATCTTGGTTTTATCGAGGACTGGTATATCGTAAATCCGGCGGCGGTATTAGGTGTTCTGATCGCGTACTTTTTGCCCCGGACGAAATTTCCGCACGCGTTTCATGTTCTGATAAGTACGTGGGCATCGAGCGCGCATATCCTGATGAATACGCAAGCTGAGTTTACGTCTGGTGTGATCGGGGGTGTGTTCGTAATCCTTTTTATTGCTGTTTGGCTGCCGTGCTGTATCAGCGACATCGTGTTTCCGCTGCTGTTCGTAAAGTCCGACCTTACGCTGGTCGAGAGTTGTGTCTGTAAAGTCCATGCGCATCACAGCCATCCGCACGAACACGAACATACCGAAAAGTGTCCCGAGGGAAGCCAAAACGAAGAACCAGTTTAACCGGGAACATAATCTAAAAGATCGCCGGGTGTGCAATCAAGTGCTTCGCATAATGCGTTTAATGTTGAGAAGCGTATCGCCCGGGCCTTGTTGGTCTTGAGGACAGAAAGATTGTTTACAGCGATGCCGGTTTTTTCCGCAAGGTCCTTCAGCTTCATACGTTTATCTAATAGCACATAGTCTAATCTTACATTTATCATGACCAGGCCCTTTCTAAACTAAAGTTTTCGATTCTTCGATAACGGGCATGATACGCTTGAGGATAAAGCCTAATCCAACAAAAGCTAAAGACCAGATACAGCCAAAAAGTACAAATATAATCATACGCCCAATTACTGCCCCGATTTGCTCGATACTAAATCCATGCATTCCCACGATTGCAATGAAATTGTATGTCAGGACGATAGCCGCATAATAATACAGTAGCTGAGCAGCACTGCGAAGCAGCCAATCCTGCTTATAGTCGGGGTTGGATAAGAACCTTATAAATCTTGAACACCACAGGGCTAATAATCCGACGAAGATATTGTTCAAGTCCCTGAACGGTATGGCACAAAAAAAAGTGCTGAAGTCCTGAAATTGATCCGGCCTTATGAATAATGCTATGAAACCGCCGATCCCGTTGAGACAGCCGGAAAACAAAAATAACCAGCCGATGATCCGGGCCGTGATGCAATATTTCTTAAGCAACCCCTTGTTTTGTTCGATAAACGTATTCATGTTATTATCCCTTTCTTAAACCAGTGTTTTTGATTCTTCGATGACCGGCATGATACGTTTTAAAATTAATGCCACCGCTATCAGCAGCATAGGATTTCCAACGCCCCAGACAATATGACCTGCGGTACGGATAATTATTTCAGCCCAACCTTGCCAATTTGCAAAATGTGTGACAAAATGAATGATCACAGAGACGGCGAAAAGGGCCGCATATATATAAATAAGTTTTCCAGCATTTCTTAAAATACTGCCGGGCTGATAATCTTTATCACAAATAAATTTTATGAACTGCCCTATACCCAATGCCATCAAACCAATGGGGAGGCTATGGATCGTACCCCATGGAACGCCTGAATGAAAATATTCCTTAAACACCTCCCAATCGCTTAGCCTTGAGCCCAATGCAATAATATTACCAACTACAGACAAACTTCCCAATACCAATAAAAACCAGCCCATAACATTGGCACAAATATAACATTTCTTTAGCAACCCTTTGTTTTCTTCGATAAACACGTTCATTTTATTGTCCTTTCATTTAATTAGTTTATGTTTGTATTTCATGTACAATTTAACGATATTCGTGTAATTGTCAATGTAAAAAATGTAATTTTTTAAAAAAATTTTCAACTAGTGGCTAATTGGCTTGTAAACGGGGAAAAATCATTGATATTAAGCAAAAAAGGGGGAAAGCAGGTTGGACAAGGCTTTAAAAGCCTGCTACAATTCCGGCGATATGAAACTATACCCGTTAAAATTCAAGC
>CBDUSK010000104.1:0-6003 GCA_965369915.1 uncultured Phycisphaerae bacterium | reverse complement strand
TGGGCAGAGGAGCCGAAAACGGACGAACCCGCTTTCGGCAATTCTCCCGTGAAATAACGATTTTTTTATGGATCGAGCCGCTGAGGACCTTAAAAGTCCTCAGCGGCTTTTTAATGCGCGGCATTATTTCAAGAGCTGTGGTATCCACATAGCATAAAGTGCGCAGGCACTATCTTGCTATTTTGAAAAAAAGCAAAAAAATTATCTTCTTACCGCACAGGAGTTTATGACGATTCTGGAAATTTTTTTCGCCGATTTTCGCATAAAACGCGCAGGTATGTGCAAGGGTAGAGGGACTAGTTTAAAAAAATGAGAAATACAAAAAGTGAAGAGGCACGAAAATGGGATTTGATCTTCGGATATTTGACAGTGACGGTTTAAGTGAAACCTTTGTCGAGTGGCTTGTCGATGAGCAGTGGAGCGACATCATAAATCATTTCGGGAGGCTTTGGGATTATTACCAGAATCAGATGCACGAAGTCAGCAAACTTACGGTCGAGAGAAACAGCTCAGGCCGGGATTATGTGCAGAGTCAGGAGTGTGGTCTGCCGTCAAGGATAACCGGGGTTGAGCATTCGTATTCAGGAGGTGTTCTTACAGGCAGAGCGGTAAAGGACATTCAGCGCAAGGAAGTAGTGATAGAGAATGATATTTCCTGGCGTATTAACGCAATGGTTGATTTTCTTTTCGGCAAAGGAGTCAGTTTTGTCAGCAAAGCACCGGAGGTACAGAAGCGCAGAGAAATAGAGAAGATATTGAAAGCTGTGTTTTCAGCCAACGGTGATGTTGGATTTTTCCAGGATATGGCAGTGCTCGGGAGTGTTTACGGTTTTGTAGACTGCGTGGTCAGGCCGGGCCAAGAGGTACTTCATCAAATTCCCCCTGCAAACGGGGCGGATAAAAAGTCAGACGGTTTAGGCGGTTCATCTCAAAACTCCTCCTTTGAGACAATTCTTCAAAAGGCCTCGAATATAGGCCTGGAACTGATCGAAGCGCCGAGGGCACTGCCTGTTCTGGATGAAAACGACTATAGAAAGATCGAGCATTACATCCAGCACTTTTATCAGCAGAAGAACGCGATCGCCGAAGGCGGCGGTTTTCTTCGGCGTTTATTGAACAGCAGGGCAAAATCACACAGCCGGGAACAGATAGCGGTAACGGAGATAATCGGTCCGGATGCCTGGCAGAGATATGAAAACGAAGAGCTTGCAGGTGAGGGGATAAATCCGCTGGGAGTCGTGCCGGTGGTGCATATACAGAATATCGCTCAGCCTTATTACTATGAAGGCATAAGTGATGTAGAACAGCTCATCGGGCTTCAGGATGAACTTAATACAAGGTTGAGCGACCGGGCCAACAGAATAACCCTTCAGTCGTTCAAGATGTATCTTGCCAAAGGGATCGAGGGATTTGACGACAAGCCAGTATCGCCGGGGCGGATGTGGAGCACGGACAATATCGAAGCGAGTATCGAACAGTTCGGCGGCGACAGTTCGACGCCGAGTGAAAATCTGCATATATCCGAGATCCGTGAAGCTATGGATAAAGTAAGCGGCGTTACGCCGGTCGTTGCGGGGGTACTAAAGAACAAGATCGGGAACCTGACAAGCGGGGTTGCGCTGAAGATGACATTTATGGGGATGCTGTCAAGGACATCGAGAAAGCAGTTCACTTACGGTCAGGGGATCGTTCGGATCGGACAATTGATCCTTGGGTTACTCGATGTTTGCGGGATATACAGTACTACGCCAGCCGAGCGCGAGATCGAAGTATTGTTTCCGAGTCCCCTGCCTGAGAACGAGATGGAGAAACTTCAGGAAGCGCAGCTCAAGAAAGAACTGGGAGTATCACGGGAGAAGGTGCTTAGAGAACTTGGATATGAAGAATAATTAAGGCAATGAATCAAGAGGAGCAATTTATGGAAAAGATCGACTTGGAAAGTCAAGTTTCGTCAGAGGACGAAGTTTTAGGCGACGAAAAGCTTGTGCCGGTAAGTGAGTCTATCCGGTATCGCAAGCGGGCACAGATCGCCGAAAGGCAAGCAGCCGAACTCGAGCAGCAGTTAAAGCTCAGCAGGGAGAAAAGTGAAGAGTTGTCCGGGCAGCTCGATAAGCTGAGGCTTGAACAAAAGGTTGCTGCAAGTTTGACAAAAGCCGGCGTGAAGGATATGGAAGCGGCGGTGCTGATAACCAACGCCCGGATGGAATCAGAAGGCGAAGATGTTGATTCGGTCATTGATCAGCTAAGAAAAGAAAAGGGTTATTTATTTGCTGATATGGAGACCTCAACGGCGGCATCAAGAACGGCAGGAGTCAAACAAAGAACCGGCGGCGCCCAGGCGGTACTTGAAAATTCGGCGAAAAGGGCCGCAGTAAGCGGCAGCAGAACAGATGTTCACGATTATATGAGAGTACGAAGGCAGTTTGTTAAATAACGATTTGTATTAGTCAACGAATTCTTTGCTTTGCCCGGGATGAGGCGGGTAAGGATGGAATCGAGATTTTGAAGGAGAAATAATATGGCATTTACAGGTAAAGCGACATATTCGGCAGGAGCGACATTGCCGGAGCTTGCTGAAGACGTATCGGATCTGATCGGGTTGATATCGCCTTATGAAACACCGCTTCTCGATGTATTCGGTGATTCTTTAAGGCCGGCGACAAGCACACATCATGAGTGGCTTGAAGACGAGCTATTGCCGAATAAGGACTCGATCGATGACGCTTCTATCAGCAGTCCGAGTACGGAGACCTCGTTTGATGCTGCCAACGGCAGCAGGTTCAGGGTCGGCGACCAGATACAGGTCGAAGGTTCGAAAGAGCTAATGCTGGTCACGGCAGTCAGTACCGACACCCTGACAGTGGTACGCGAATATGCGGGCACTACGGCAGAAGATATTGTCGATGGTCAGGTGATAAATATTCTGGGTAACGCGGCATTGGAAGGTTCTGATAAACCTTCGGCGAGATTTACCAACAGGACACGCAAAAGCAACTATACACAGATCTTTACGGCAACGGTCGAGGTAAGCGGAACAGACATTGCGGCAAGACAGCTTGGGCTGGACGATGAACTGGACTTGCAAAAGCAGGAACGTCTGCGCGAGCTTATCCGGGACCTGGAGAACACCGTCATCAACGGAGGCAGGGTTGTAAGCGATCCTCAGGGAAGCAGTACGGTAAGGCGGACAATGAAGGGCATAATCCAGCACCTTTCGACGAATGTTTTCAGTGTTGGCGACAGCGGATTTCCGTCCGGCAACGATCTCGATGAGGCGAAGATAAATTATGTGCTTCGGAATATCTGGGAGAGCAGCAACGGTAATGTGGATCTGATAGCTGTCGGCGGTTTTCAGAAGCGGAAGGTTAATTCCTTTCTCAGTGCTTTGAGGAGTTATTCAGGGTCCGACACGACGTTTCAGGATATGGTCAGTGTGTATGAAAGTGATTTTGGCGTATGCAGGATCATAACCACACGTTGGATCCCTGAGGATGCGGTTTTGCTGCTTGATTCATCGCGTGTGAATGTGCTTGGTCTGTCGGGGCGGAGCTTTCATTTCAAACCTCTGGCCAGCGGAGGTGATTATGAGTGCGGCGAGGTCATAGGCGAGTATACGCTGGAGCTGAAGAACGAAGGTGCTCACGGTCTTATCCGAGGGCTTACTACGAGTTAAGCTGGTTTTGGCATAAGTGTTTGCACGAGAAATCGTGCAAACCACAGCGGCAATGTTTTGAATCGGCGTTGCCGGTGTGGTTGGTACGAACAAAATTTTAAGGGATAGAGATATGTTTTTTTCAATTGATGCAGATATTCTCAAATACGAAGCGGTGTTGTTCAGTGATCTGTATTTTCCGTGGCAGGTGCTTTGCGAGGGTGTTGACGGTGAACTGAACGGGGCGGCTTTCAGTTCTCAGTCGCAGAATCTTGTTTCATCTGGAGTTCAGGCCGGCGGAGTTATTTACCTAAGAAGTGATGACGGGGCACTTGACGGCTGTTTTGAGATAGTATCTGTCGACTCGTCGAGCGAGCTGACGGTATCGGTATTGCGGACAGACGAAGATGGCCCTGCGATCGCGCCTCCGACAGGAGGCAGCGGTATATCATTTCGGGTGAGCACGTTTGGGCCGCAGGGCAGTGAGGTGCTGTTCGAGCTGACGCGGTATTTTGGGATTCGGCCCGGCAATCCTGACAGTGATTATGGGGTGGATGATGTTGTGGATACGAACGTTCTGAGGCAGGCGTCGGTGTATGCGATCATTGTGAGTGTCTATGCAACGCTTGGAAGCAGGACAGGGGATGAGGAGTTCTGGAAAAGAAGTCTTTATTATCAGAGACTTTTCGAAAAGGCCAAAGAAGGCTGCCGGGTAAGCATTGACATTGATGGTGACGGGATAACCGAGACAACAAGGCCTGGCGACAGTATCAAACTGGTACGGGAATAAGAATATATAACGCCACAAGGGGCGACGATGCGAGCTAAACTGGACAGTACGATCGAATTTGAAGAGCTGGAGGTAAGACCCGAGAGCTTCAGGAGAGATGCAGAGCAAAGAAGTGCATCCGGTGTGGACGGAGTGCTTAGTGTCGATCTGGGAATGCGGGACAGAAAGCTCGTGTGCAAAGGGGCCTTAAGGGCTCAGAGCAAAGCAGCATTAAGGGAAAAAATAGATACGATCTCTTTGCTGATGGATGGCAAGACACATACGCTTACGACGAAAGACGGAAAGCGGTTTGACGATCTGCGTGTCGATGCCTTCAAGGTTGAAAAACAGGCCCACAACGGCGCGGGCGTGAACTGTGAGTTTGAGATAAAGTTTTCGCAGTTGAGAAAGTCTTCAATTAGTTGAGAATGACATTATGAGTCTTATAAGTACAGGTATAGACAAGGTAAGGGCGATAGCGTTAGCGGCTGGGGTCGATGCCGGCGGAGGGAGCGTTGAAGAGCCGTTGTTCGTGTTTGTCCGGTGGTCCTCGGAGCACGAGGACAAGCTATACCAGGTCTATGTAAACGGGGAACTGGTAGGGGTAACACAGGACGCAAACGCCCGAGAGATCATCATCGCATTTGGTTTATCGCAGTATGACGCGGCGCGAATAGAGGTATATGCGGTCGAGCCGGGCGAATGGAATATCGATCACAGCTCAGAACTGGAAGGTCTTCTTAGAAGTAACAGGGTCGAAATTGACTGGGCAAGACAGATGTCCCTGCCATTCGAGGGGAGCGCCAAGGTTTACGGTAATAACGGCAGCGGCGAGATCAATTACGACCAGGCGGTTACGAAAGAAGATATTCAGTTATGGCCCGGCTGGCAGGACAAGGGAGGGTTCGGGTTAAGCGGATTCGCAAGAAGTGACTTTGGATTTGACGGCTCCGCTGCGGTGGGGTTTGCAAAAGGAAATTTTGGAGAAGGTGAATACGGTTTTGACACTGACAATACAGTCTGGACCAGCAGCGAACTTAAGACAGGTGTATATCAGTTTGGAGTGAAAGTAACGGACAGGTTAGGTAACAGCAGCGAGGCAGGTGAGAGCCAGCAGGCAGTGGTGATCGAAGAAGCGGTGCCGGCAAAATGTATTGAAGTCGAATCTTATGACAAGACCAAGAACGAGTTTGTGCTTGAAGTGAATTAACAGATATATAACAGGGAGAACAGAAAATGGCGGAAGTATATCCATCTGATAATGAGTTGTTGAATATCGTAAGTGATGCCGAGACGGGTGTTGAGTTTATAGCTACGGGGACCGCACCATATTATATGGAGTTCAGGAAGCTTTTATACCGGCTTTTACTGGCAAGTAAACGGTCGAATGACCTGCGGGTATATGACGAAGGCGGGCTTGATATCGGTGTAAAGGCGGGCAGGTACTGGGTTGGAACGGACCTTATGAATTTTACGGGTTCAAGCGGTAATGCGTTGGCTGATGACAAGGCAAACATCTATATCTATCTTGATTCGGCAGGAACGCTGGTTATCAATGAGTATACGGGCTGGCCCGATATGA
>CBDUSK010000103.1:0-6037 GCA_965369915.1 uncultured Phycisphaerae bacterium | reverse complement strand
TGGATGATTCTAAATCATTTGATACTGGCATCAGCAGAGGTGATGGTTTCAATTACATGTCTTGAATTTTCATATACACAGGCACCAAAGAAAATGAAGTCTTTTCTCATGGCGGTATTTTTTCTGTCTATAACTCTTGGAGATATATTTACGGCAGGCGTTAACTATTTTATTCAAAATGAGGACGGTTCCAGCAAACTCGCAGGTGCCGATTATTATTGGTTCTTCGCGATCATGATGCTAATTACAGCGATCATTTTTGTTTTTGTCGCCGCAAAATACCGCGAAAAAACATATATCCAGGATGAATCGCTGACAGAATCTATAGCAGAGTAAAAGGTTGTTATTCGACTGTTACACTTTTTGCGAGATTTCTCGGCTTGTCGACATCGTGTCCTCTTAATACTGCCGCATGGTAGGCGAGCAACTGTAGAGGAATCACAGTCAGCATTGGCTGAAGCTGATCCGTTGTATCCGGCACAGTGATAAGATGGTCAGCATATTGCTTGATATTTTCATCGCCCTCGGTGGCTACTACTATGATCTTACCGCCCCGGGCACGCACTTCTTCGATGTTGCCGATGATCTTTTCATATTGTGAGCATTTTGTAGCGATAAACACTACCGGCATATCGTCCGTGATAAGAGCTATCGGGCCGTGTTTCATCTCCGCTGCCGGAAGTCCTTCGGCGTGGATGTAACTGATCTCTTTCAGTTTCAGGGCCCCCTCCAAAGCGACCGGGTAATTAGTGCCCCGGCCAAGAAACAGCCAGTTTTCTTTGTCAACATTCGCTTGCGCGATATCCTTTATGTGATTGGATTGGGCCAGGATCGTTTCTATCTTTTCAGGGATCTCGGAAAGTTTTTTAAGAAGTACACCTGCCCGTTCGCTGTTTAAGTGTTTCCTTCGTCCAAGTTCGATCGCGAGCATTGTCAGCACGGCTATCTGGGCGGTAAAAGCCTTCGTGCTTGCAACCCCGATCTCCGGACCGGCCCGAAGGTATATCCCGGCATCGGTGGTTCTTGCTATCGTCGAGCCTACAACGTTGACGATACCCAGGACCATGGCTCCTCGTTCTTTCGCCTGCTCGATGGCCGCGAGAGTATCTGCCGTTTCGCCGGACTGGCTGATCGCAATGACTAACGTATTGTCCTCGATTACAGGATTGCGGTATCGAAATTCACTGGCATATTCCACCTCAGCCGGTATTCGGGCTAATTGCTCGAACAGAAACTCTCCCACAAGAGCAGCGTGCCAGGCCGTACCGCAGGCCGTCAGGATGATTCGTTTCGTCCGAGTCAGGTCGCGAAGGTTCGATTGAATACCGCCGAGGACCACCCTTGCGTTCTTTATGTCGATCCTTCCGCCCATACACGTTGAAAGGGCTTTCGGCTGCTCCGTTATCTCCTTCAGCATATAGTGACTGAAACCGGCAAGCTCGATCTGCTCGAGTGAAAATTCTATTTCTTTAAGCTCCTTGGTCACCGTCACGTTGGCGATCGTCGTCGTGCGGAATCCTTCAGGGCTTATGGTTACCATCTCGCTGTCCGACAGGTAGATCGCCTGGGTCGTGTGCTCTACAATAGCAGATGCATCGGATGCTATGATATATTCGTTTTTACCAACACCGAGTATCAGCGGGCTTCCCTTTTTAGCGCCTATCAGTGTGTCCGGAAAGTCCGAACACATGATCGCAAGACCGTACGTGCCCTGAAGTTCATTCAAGGTTTGCTGAACCGCCCACTCGAACCTGTTCTGGCTGTCGCTGTGGTTTTTGCCGTTCGGGCTGATCCCGCTGGCGTAAAGATAACCTATCATGTTTGCGATTACTTCCGTATCCGTCTCACTGGCAAAAGTACAGCCTTGACTTTCCAGCCAGGTTTTTAAAGTTGTGTAGTTCTCAATGATACCGTTATGAACAAGAGTGATCTTGCCGGTGTAATCCATATGCGGATGGGCGTTTATTGTATTAGGTTTACCGTGGGTTGCCCATCTTGTATGACCGATACCTAAACCCGTTTCCTCCTGCTTTTCCGGAAGTATCCCTTCAAGAGTTGTGATCCTCCCTGCGGTCTTATGTGTTTTGATATTCCCATCGACAAGCAATGCGATACCCGCTGAGTCGTAGCCGCGGTATTCGAGCCGCTTAAGACCTTCTATCAGTATTGGTTGGGCTGTCTTTTGTCCGAGGTAAGCAACTATGCCGCACATCCTGCTATCCTTAAATCATGACCGTAGTTTCGGGAGTTATCTTAATCGCTGCAATATCTATATCGTTAAAAAATACCGCAACCTGAAGCCCGAATAACTCTCGAATGAATATTGTAGTCTATTTAATGTGATATTTCGAGCAAAGAATCTTCTGATAACTCAGGAAATACTATCTAACTTTAGCATCTCCGGAAATGATATCGGCCCAAACCGGCGATCGCGGATTAGGTCAAAATACTTCTTAAATAACCCTCATTGAGGGTTACGGGGGATTTTTACCAGAAAACTCACTTCAAATGAAATACCCTGAAATTGTTAAAAATCACCGGTTTTCTTATGAATTTCCCTTTTTTTTACTTTTTTTCAAAAAAAAGGTTGAAAAGTTAGGCCAACCTAACTATATTAGGGTAAGTGAACCAATGAGAATTGCGACATCCAGTAAGCGGTAGTTTTAATATTACAGAGAGATCGAGGAACAATGGCAGTAAAAAAACCGGCATATCTCAGTGCTTCGTTGGAAGATTATCTTGAGGCGATCTTTAACCTTTCTGCCCAGGGTAAAGTCGCCAGGAGTAAAGATATAGCCGAGGTGCTCGAAGTGTCTCGGTCTTCGGTCACCGGGGCGTTAAAGACTCTTGCCGAAAAGGGGCTGGTAAATTACAAACCTTACGAGTTTATAACACTTACCGGCATCGGCCGCGACGAAGCCCAAAGAGTTGCACGAAAACATAATATTATTAAATCGTTCTTTGTTAATATTCTTGGAGTGGACCAGAACACTGCTTCAAAGGCGGCATGTCGGGCAGAACATGCACTCGGCCCCCGGATCGTTGCCAGGCTGCTGAACTTTATCGACTTCGTCACGCAAAACAGTAAAAACGGATATGATCTCGCCGGGGAATTCGGACAATACTGTGATAATGAAAATGATTCTGACAAAAACTGATGGAAAAAAAGATGAACGAAACGGCTGAAATACCTCTATTAAATATCAAGACAGGACAGAAAGTAAAACTGATTCGTGTTGATGCCGGTGAAGATCTGAAAAGCAGACTTGCCGCACTCGGGATGGTACCTAATGTACAGATTACGATCATCAATAAAGATCGCCCCGGGCCGTTCGTTGTTAGTTTCAAAGGTTCCAGGATCGCTCTGGGCAGGGGGATGACGGAAAAGATCATGGTCAGGCCTATTTAAAAAACTCAGGTAAATTCGAAAGCATGGAAAAGAAGATCAGTGTAGCTATTGCCGGTAATCCTAACAGCGGAAAGACCTCGGTGTTCAATGCTCTTACCGGTGCCAGGCAGCATGTGGGTAACTACCCCGGCGTCACCGTCGAGAAAAAAGAGGGGCTCTGCAGGTATGACGAATTTCAGATCAGCATGGTTGACCTGCCCGGCACCTACAGCCTGAACGCTTATTCCGTCGAAGAGCTCATCGCCAGAAACTATATCATCGATGAGCACCCCGATGTAGTGATCGATGTTATCGATTCGTCGAATATCGAGCGCAACCTCTACCTTGCCACGCAGCTTATGGAGATGAATGTTCCCCTTGTACTGGCCTTTAATATGAGCGATATCGCAAAACAGAGAGGTCTGGAATTCGATATCGAACAGCTGTCCGTTTTTTTTGGTGCACCGATCATAATGACTGTCGGAAATAAGGCCAAGGGGATCGGCGAACTGCTCGATGCGGTTTGTCAAACCGCCCGGGCCGGGGCTAAATATGCCGTTCACAGTCTGAATTACGGCAATGAAGTCGAAGAAGAGCTCGAAAAGATACAGGAAAAACTCGACTCCGAACATATGCTCGTGGAAAAATACGGACGACGCTGGCTCGCGCTTAAAATGCTCGAAAATGACTCCGAGATCATGAACAAAGGACACAGTAAGGGCGTCCTTGAAATTGTCGAAACTTCACGTCGCCATCTTTCCGCGATATTCGGGGACGATCCCGAAATAATTATCGCCGGACAACGCTACGGTTTCATCTCAGGGGCATGTCAGGAAGCCGTTAAAAGCACGATTGAAATGCGCCACGACATGAGCGACAAAGTTGACTCCCTCCTTACCCACCGGGTCCTGGGATTGCCCATCTTCATAGCTCTTATGTATATCGTCTTTCAATTGACCTTTTCCCTTGGAAAGTTTCCGATGGAATGGCTGGAAAAATTCTTCAACTGGGCCGCGGTCTCAATTACCGCCAACTGGCCCGGCGGTCCCGATAGCGAGTTGCTCTCTCTGATAGTGGACGGGATCATCGGCGGCGTCGGCGGCGTCATTGTTTTTCTGCCCAACATACTGCTGCTGTTTCTGGCGATATCAATACTCGAAGATTCCGGCTACATGGCAAGGGCCGCTTTTATCATGGACCATATAATGCACAAGATCGGGCTGCACGGGAAAAGCTTTATACCCATGCTCATAGGCTTCGGCTGTTCCGTCCCGGCCATCATGGCTACACGCATCCTGGAGAACCGCAGAAACCGCCTGACCACCATTATGGTAATACCGCTGATGAGCTGCGGGGCGAGACTCCCTATCTACGCGCTTATAATACCTGCCTTTTTCGCGATACGATGGCGCGGCCCCATGCTCCTGCTCATCTATTTTATAGGCATTGCACTGGCGATAATATGTGCCAGGCTCCTGCGAAAAACCCTGTTCAGGGGCGAGACCGTACCCTTTGTCATGGAACTTCCCCCATACCGGCTGCCGACCATAAAAGGTGTGCTCATACACATGTGGCAGCGAGGCTGGATGTACCTGCGAAAAGCCGGAACGATAATCCTTGCTATATCGATAATCCTCTGGGCGGCCACAACCTATCCGAAACTCGATGCCCGGGCCGTTGCCGATATGGACTCACAGGCCGCAATAAATGCCAACTTGCAGCATTCAGTAGTCGGAAGGGTCGGACTGACACTCGAACCGGCACTAAGGCCTTTAGGTTTTGACTGGCGCATTAGCACTGCGCTTGTCGGGGCTTTTGCCGCGAAGGAAGTCTTCGTTTCCCAACTGGGGATATTGTATTCCGTTGGACAACTCGGTCAGTCTACAGAGGCACTCAGAGAACACTTAAACGCTGACTACACACCGCTACAGGGATTCTGCGTCATGCTGTTTTGCCTTATCAGTATGCCCTGCGTCGCTACCGTGGCGATAACTCGGCATGAAACCGGCTCCTGGGCATGGGCCCTGTTTCAAATAACTGCGCTTACCGCTCTTGCTTATGGCCTGACTTTTCTCGTTTATCAAGTCGGAAGCTTTATAGCCTGATAAGGGACAGCTGTGGAATCATCCTTAGTTGTAATAAGCCGGGTCGATCCGCAGCCAGTTCTCAAAGAACGTCCCGAAGTCACCGTAATCGATTTTTTCATTGGGACTTATATCTGTTTCCAGGTCCGGGCCTTCCAGCAGCCATTGTTCTGCAATGATATACAGATCGTTCTCGTCGACGATATAATCTATCGGTTCAAAATCACCCGCCAATGGCGCAAGCAACTCGAAAGCAAGTGCGTAACCCCGGCTCTTATTCGTTGTGTTATCTAAATATATCTCGTAAGTGCCGTCCTCTGCAAGCAAAAGGTCAACCTTCTCAAGATTGTTAACTGTATCCGTCTCGGAGAAAATGACAGTGCTGTTTGGATCTTTTATCGTTAAGTCAATGTTGAATTTGGGTGAGCTTTCTTCATTGTAATTCGGGCCGATTTTTTGGATCATACGGTTCCATGTAACAGTAACGACCAGGCGATGATTTTTAGCCCCTTCGATATAATACGAACGATTACCGTTGTCATTCATAGTTTCGTAGGCCCAGCCT
>CBDUSK010000102.1:0-6037 GCA_965369915.1 uncultured Phycisphaerae bacterium | reverse complement strand
CTTGGGGTCAGTGCAGCAGATGTGAGCGGGGTATTGATGGGAGGGCACGGTGATGACATGGTGCCGCTGCCCAGGTACACTTCGGTGGCGGGCGTACCGATCTGTGAACTGATGGCAGCCGAAAAGATCGCCGAACTTATCGAGCGGACACGTAAGGGCGGAATAGAGATAGTCAATCTGCTCGGATACAGTGCCTATTATGCTCCCGCGGCAGGTGCGGTCAAAATGGCCGAGGCAATACTTCGAGACAAAAAAAACGTAATGAGCTGCTGTGCTTATTGTGACAAGGAATACGATGTCGGGGGGGCCTTTGTCGGAGTACCTGTGGTTCTCGGTGCAGGCGGTGTCGAAAAAGTCATAGAACTTGAACTAAGCGAAGAAGAGAAAAAAGCTTTCGAGGCCTCAACGGCCCATGTCAAGGAACTGGTTGTCAAGGTCGAAGGGCTTTTATGACAAAAGCCTACTGGTGACCAGACAGGTCATTCTGCTGACGGATCTGTTTATTGAACAGTCTTAACTGAACGTCGATCGCGCCAAGGGCCCAGTCTATATAATGCAGTTGATGAGAAGGACGAGAGTGTCCTTCGTTCAACAGGCCCTTCTCGATCGCATCGAGAAAGCGTCCTTTTGTGCGTCGGCTGATCTCGGTGGGATTGAGGGACCATTCTTTTAATTCCTCATATTTCTGTCGAAGTCTTCTGCTGGTGTTGAGCTGCTCGACCGTCAAAAAGTCACCGGGGTTGTAAGCTATCTGGAGCCCTTTTAATGCCATGATCAGAGGTTCATAGTTTGCACGGGCTTCGAGACGGATAAATTTATATTGCTGTACGTAAGTTGAAGCTTTTGAAAGTATTCTGTCCGCTGTCTCATCGCTTGCCAGGATGGATTTTCGTTTGCTGGTGCGGGAGAATGCCAATTCTTCTCCGTAGGTATTCTGCTTTATCTCGTCATGGCCCATCCTCGAGACCCAGAGTCTGCCGGAAGATTTTTTTTGACTCCCGCCGCCCAGGGCGAGAAGGCACTTAATAAAACTTAAGGGTAAGACCTTGTGATTTCCGATATCTTTTCTTCGTACCTGGAGGGACAGATGCAGGCTGTGAGGTTTTATCGGATAGAATAAAGTGATCTCTCGAATGAGCTGGTTCATGATCCATGGGTCTGCAGTGGCCGGTTTTGACAACTCACCGAGAACGTTTAACCTGCCCGGTGCCAGTTCCAGGAACCCTCTTCTTCTGAACCTGGCAGAACCTGTGTGGTCGTCGATATAGCCGCCGAGTTTCCAGCTTAAAACATCAAGACGAAAGTCGTGGAAGTATTTGAATCCGTCGAAGGCATATTCGATATTGACTTCGGGGTCGTGTATAGCTTTAAAGCCGAGGTTGCTGAACTCAAGTTCCACCCCGAGTGGTGTTAGTCCCGGCTGGCGGTTGGCCCGGATCCTTTCGATCTGGCTTTTAGCGACTCGCGAATCGAAAGCGCTGTCGGCTGCGCTTATGGCGTATTTGACATAGTCTATCAGGTCAAAAGTCCCGTCGCAGGGCATGGTCGAAAAACACTTTTTGACGATCATATTTACGGTCGATTTGTTGGTGTTTATCATCCTCAGGGCGACCAGAAGGCTTATCGAGCGGGTGAAATAACGGTGCGACGGGCAGAGGCGGTCGAGCTCATAGCGGTATCGGGATTGTATATTATGTTCGAACTGGTTTATAAGAACCTGTTTTACGACCAGCGTAAGGTAATTTTCGATAAAGGGCTTTGCCTGCGGTTCATCGTATAGGTACTTTATGCTTGGGCATGGCCTGTCCAACTCGTGCTCAAGATAATAATCGCTTACCGCGGCGGTTCCGAGGTGGCTTATTACCAGGTCCCGTTCGGTGGTGCCGAGCAGTTCTCTTCTTGCTCTTCGCTCGACGTCAGCGTCAGGGGAGTGTTCGCCGGGACGGGTATGTGTATCGAAAAACTTTTGTATCCTTTTGCGGAGCCATAATTCATGGATCAGGTTTACGTGGAATCTGTCCCCGAAACGCTTTCTCATGGACTTATGGCTGGCAAGGTAGGACTGAGCTTCGATGAGACCGCTGGCGGTATTGACATTTACGGTCTCTCTGTCGTAGAGTTTCCCCTCGTATTTGTCGATCTCTTCCATGGCCGAGGCAGGTATATCGTAAAGGATGATCCCCTCTATCTTTGCGGCGTGCTCGGCGACGGCGTAGAAATAAACGTTGTCCGGGCTGACTCTGCGGTAGCCCGGCAGCATCGCAAGCTCTCCGAGCAGAACGTCCGGTTCAACATGGGCGGGCTTGAGCGTAAAACCTAAACCGCAGACGGATTTTAAGATCAACGGGTCTCTCAAAGAGCCGTAAATGAACAGATTTACTTTTTCGGTGTCCATTTGGAAGATATTATCAAATGTTTTTCGGCCCGGCAACATGTAAATACGGATTCATGGAGAAAGTACGTATCGATCCGCCTGCCTGGGCTTTCGTAGAGATCAGTGGACTATCCTGCTGACATGTGCCTGGACGCAGATCGGTATTTCGTAGCAGATAGTATCAGCCAGTTCGGCAAGAGCGTAAACCCCGCAGGGTGAATCATGCTCGTTGTCGATTATGGTCACCATCTGACCGATCGAGACATCCGGTATATCGGTTACATCTATAAGGAGCTGGTCCATACAGACCCGGCCGATGACAGGGACGACGGAATCGCCGATCTTCATCCGGGCCTGGTTCGAGAAGTATCTCCAGTAACCGTCAGCGTATCCAAGAGGTATTATCGCAACGGTGGTGTCGCGTTTTGTGATAAAGCTCCTGCCGTAACTGACCGGAGAACCGGCGCCGATCTTCTTGAAGTGTACGATGGGAGCCTGCAGTTTCATGACAGGTGTAAGCTCAACAGGAGCACTGTTCATAGGGCGGGAATAATAACCGTACATGGCAATGCCGCAGCGAACCATGTCGAAGTGAGACTCGGGCATTTTTATAGTAGCGGCGCTGTTGGCGGCGTGAATAATTATGTCGTTACGGTCCTTTAAACCGTTCTGTTCGAGAAATTCATTGAAAGTGTCCAGTTGTTCATAAGCGTAGGAAAGGTCATCCTCGTCAGCGGTTGCGAAATGCGTGTATACACCCGCAAGGTTTGTATTCTTGTTCCGGTCGATCATGTCAATAAGTTTTGAAGCATATTTCGGGTCAACACCGTTTCTGCCCATACCCGTTTCTATATTTACGTGCAGATTCAGAACGCCCCTGCCGCCCGAAAGAATATCTGAGACAAATTCAACAGCTTCGACCGAAGAGATCACGCAGTGAAATCCTTTTTTGGCACTGAGAAAGATGTGGGCAGGGCCGGTTAAGGGACTTAGCGGTTCGAGGATAAGAACAGATTGCTTTTTGCATAGACCCATGATGTGCATTGCCTCGTAAATACTGGCGACCGCGAAGAAATCGATATCCGTTTTTTTTAAGATGTTGACGATTTCCATGATCCCGTGCCCGTAAGCGTTAGCCTTAACAACGGCGCAGAATCTGGTATTTTCCGAGCAGAGGGTTTTAAGATTACGCACGTTGCTCAGTAGTGCCCGGGAAAAGATATGAGCCTGTAAGTCCTGTCGAATAAATTGTTGCGAACGGTATAGTCTCATACTATGAACTTCCAAGAATCTGCCTGCGGAGTTTATAAAGTTCCTTAAAAGCTTTCAAGATGACGGCGAGATTAGCCCCGGTCTGTTCGCCCGCGGTTCTCGAATAGTGATGAACGCCAGCCTGGGTGACTGTATAACCCTTCTTGACGGCCCGTGCAAGTATTTCAGTATCGATAAGGGCACCGGTGCTGTGCATTTCGATATCGTCAAATATTTTGCGCTTGAAGAGCTTAAAAGCACAATCGATATCCTTTATTTTCATGCTGAATATCCAGCAGACGAGCCTGGACCAGCACCATGCGTTTATTTTTCTTATCAGTCCTTCCTTACGGTCCAGCCGATAACAACTGACAATATCGTATTGACGTATCAGGGGCATAATAGCGACAAGCTCGCCGATATCGAACTGGGCATCGCCGTCGGTGTAAAATACCAGGTCCTTGGAAGCGGCTCTAAAGCCCGACTGCAGGGCGGCACCGTAGCCCGAATTTTGACGATGATGAACGGCTTTTACGCAGGGGTTCTTCTCGGCGAGAGTGTCAATGATCTCTGCCGTGCCGTCGCTGCTGCCGTCGTTAACGAGGATGATCTCGAAATCAGAAGTAAGGCTCGTGAGCACCGGTATGGTTTTTTCGACCATGGATCCCACATTCGGCGCTTCGTTATAGCAAGGGAAGAATACGCTTATCGACGGGGGATCTTTTGAAGCATCGCCTGGCGGGTCAACATTTAACTGTTCATTCATTTAACTTACCATTTGGCATTGTTATAAACTTTGGACCGTTCTTTCATATATCCTTCACGGATACGGCGATATTCTTTTGCCAATGCAGGGTTGGCTTTGCTAATATGTTCAATAGCAATTATAGCCGCGGAAAGCCTTTTGAGATAACCTCCCTGTTTGCTATAAGTTTCTTTATTGTCCTGAAAATCTTTGAGATACTTTTGAATATAACTGTTGGCGGCCTGTCGCAATTGACCGATGCCGGCGGCCCGTCTCAGGTTGTTCATGGCGTTTCGACAGGGGTCGATTTCCAGGGCTTTTTTGGTGTATTCAAAACCCCGCGCCTGGATCTTTAGATCGCTGAAACGAAGAAGATTGTACCCAAGTGTCAGATTTTTCGTAAATTCGTCGGGGAACTTTACCCTCTGATTTACAACGTCATTAATGAGGGCACTGCCTTTTTCCGTATCTGTGTCAACGTAGATATACTGGTAGTTGTCCATGTACGCAACAGGCCAATTTTTTGTTGTGCTCAGGCCCCGGGTGAAGGTGTTGTATCTGGGGTCAGAGATCTGTGAAAACGGCATGATGATCAGCCAGACGTTATATTTTTTCATCTGGGCGTCGATCCATTTTCCCATTTTAACGTAGTCACCCGAAGTGAGTTTCCGCCTGGCTAACATGGCGTTTCGATTTACCGGCCCGCCGCTCTTGATGATGTTATGGAGGATGAACTTACTATGGTCGTATGCCGCCTGCGATCTTCCGTCCATAAAAAGCTTCAGGGGAATTTCACCCGTTTCAGGGTCGGGTTCCTGCCCGAAAGCGATCGCCCCGCCCTCGGTCCAGTGATTGTACAATCTTCCGCTTAGTTTGTTTTCCCTGATGAATTGACAGGCCTGAAAAGGTTTAAGGTTAGAGGCGGTCATTCTCATGAAGACCGAATCCCTTATATTATCGTCAGGCCAGGGGTCAAGATAAATACGTTTGAACTTGGCTCCCCAAATGTATCCGAAGAACAGGGTAATTAACACTGCTGCTATAGGAATTGCTGTTTTTAATACTGCAGGTCTCCGGGGAACGATCAATCTGCGGTCTTTGTTGAAACGCAACCTTGACCCGACCATTCTTATAGTCTGTGTGATCATCATTGCCATTACCGGACACGCAAGGGCCGCGGCGATCGGGATAAAACGCCGGGACCGTATGGCCATGTAAACAGTAAGGCCGGTAACTGCCATCAAAGACAGATCGATCCTGGGCCATTTGTAAAGCTGAGGATCGGACTCCGGACGTATGCGTTTACCTGAAAGTCTCGGCTTAAACAGTCTTGCGATAAACCAGAATGCAATGACGATCCATATGATTATGAACATCACCAAAAAAGCTGTTTCCTGGCCGACAGGATTACTCCACGCAAAGGCAGGGTGCCATTCGTTGACGTTCCTCCATGATTCGGCGTTCTTGCTGACACTGATTATGAAAGTATGAGTGATGTTTGTAAGATGAAACGGGTTAAATACGATCACTGCGATAAGAGCGGTTATAAACGCAGCGACGGAGTGGATAACGCCTTTAAAGCCGGTAGAAGTGAACTTTTTGTTCGGGATACTGGTCAGAAGGTTCAATGCAACGAAGGGAACTCCCATAATGAAGACATAGATATA
>CBDUSK010000101.1:0-6065 GCA_965369915.1 uncultured Phycisphaerae bacterium | reverse complement strand
AACCTGGATGCGATTTCCATCGCGGCGCCGAACCACTGGCATTCGCTGATGACCATCTGGGGCGCCCAGGCCGGTAAACATGTGTACGTTGAAAAACCCATGAGCCATGACATTCGGGAAGGTCGCATTGCCGTAGCAGCTCAGAAGAAATACGGTGTGGTAGTTCAGCATGGAACGCAAAGGCGCAGTGATCCTAAGCTCGCCGGTCTGCACAAAATGATACGCGATCGCAAGTTTGGTAAGATGAAGATCTCGTACGGATACTGCTGCAAGCCCCGTAAAGGCATTGGCTTTAAGACTCCTTCGGTTTCTCCAAATAATCTGGACTGGAATCTCTGGCGCGGGCCTGCTGTTATCGATCAATATCACGCCAATTACGCCCATTACAACTGGCATTGGTTCTGGGAAAGCGGCAACGGTGACATGAACAACCAGGGCACACACCAACTCGATATGGCCAACTGGGCATTGGACGAGGGTATGACACATCCGATCCGCGTCATGGGACTGGGCGGCCGTTTACTTTGGGATGATCAGGGTGAGACACCAAACACGATGTTCGCTATTGCAGAATACCCCAATGGGCAACAGGTGATGTTCAATGTTCGCAACGTCAATTATAGCGGCTATAACCGCCAGGTTGAAAATGAGTACTATTTCGAAGATGGCGGTAAGATCGTCAGGGGGCTTTATTATCCCAAGGGTAGTAAAGAGGGACAAACGATTGACATTCCAGATGGCAAGGTCACTGGCGGCGGTTGCTATGGCAGCTTCATCGCGGCTTGTCGTGCAGGCGATCCGGGCATGGCTAACGGCAATGTTATGGACGCGCACAAGGGATGCGTTATGGGCCACCTTATGAACAATTCGTATCGTCTTGGCAGAAGCGTACCTTCTGGTGAGACGGCGGATCTTTTAAGTAGTAACCCAGATGCAGTTGAACATTTCACCGAACTCCACAAGATCATAAGAGACGGTGTCGGTCTTGAAGAACATGACTTAAAGTATACTGTTGGACCATGGCTGACCTTCGATCCTAAAACGGAACGGCACACGGGCGAGCATGCCGCCGAAGCCAATGCGTTGCTGAAGAATGCCAATCGCACCGGGTTCGAAGTGCCTGATATCAAGGATGTTTAGCTCTATCCTGGGATTTTATCTGGTGTAAATTTTAGCCTGAAGTGGAGAATTCTATTTGAAGAAAGGATTGTATAATGTTGAGAAAGATATTGCTTATGGTAACGTTGATCGCTTCGGTGGCTATGTTGACCTCCTGTGCTAAGGCCAAACCGGCTGGTAAGTTCACCGGCGCTAAAGGTGAAGTTAAGATCATAACGCTCGATCCGGGTCATTTTCACGCGGCGCTGGTGCAGAAGATCATGTATGACCAGGTTTCGCCGACAGTTCATGTCTATGGGCCCGAGGGACCGGATGTCGCCGATCACCTCAAACGTATCGAAGGTTTCAACACACGTTCTGAGAACCCCACCAGCTGGAAAGAAGTTACTTATACGGGTGATGATTTCCTGGAAAAGATGTTGTCGGAAAAGCTCGGCAATGTTGTTGTGATCTCCGGAAATAACCGGAAGAAAACACAATATATAAAGGCGTGTGTCGATGCGGGGCTTAACGTTTTGGCGGATAAGCCGATGTGTATTGCACCGGAGGATTTCGATCTGCTCAAGAAAGCGTTTGTATCGGCGAAGAAGAACGGCGTTTTTATCTACGATGTCATGACGGAACGTTCGTCAATAACGACAATCCTCCAGAAGGAACTGTCTGTTAATAAGAGCCTGTTCGGTGATCTGAAGGTTGGTACGGTTGACGATCCGTCTGTTATCAGTGAGAGCGTGCACCACTTTTTCAAATATGTATCAGGCAATCCTATTAAGAGGCCTAAGTGGTATTTTGATACTACACAGCAAGGCGAAGGCATCGTGGATGTTACAGTGCACCTTGTCGACCTGATCATGTGGGCTAGTTTTCCGGATAAAGTTATCGATTACACAAAAGATATCGAAATTTTAAAGGCTAAACGCTGGCCGACACTGATCACTCTGGACCAGTACAAGAAGGTGACCCATCTTGATATAAATGCGTTTCCTGATTTCCTGCAGGATAACGTCAATGCCAACGGTGTTTTAGAATGTTACCCCAACGGTTCAATTACTTACAAACTCAACGGTATCGTTGCTCAGGTGTCTGTGATTTGGAATTACCAGGCGCCTAAGGGCACGAAAGATACGCATTTCGCCATTATGCGTGGCAGTAAGTGCGATCTTGTGATCCGCCAGGGCAAAGAGCAGAACTATAAACCGGAATTGTACGTCGAAGCGGCTGAGGGACAGGATGCCGGTGAATTGGAGGCAGCATTAAAGACGGCAGTCGAAGGTTTACGGGTCGAGTGGGGCGGCGTGGCAGTTGTCAAGGAAGGCGACGGGTGGCATGTTACGGTTCCTGATAAGTACCGGATCGGGCATGAGGCACATTTCGGTCAGGTAACCGAAAGATTTCTGCAATATCTTGTCGACGGTAAACTGCCGGAGTGGGAAGTTCCCAATATGACGGCGAAATATTATACGACGACGACGGCGTTGCAGATGGCGAAGAAAGTGGAATTTGTCGAGGGCGAGGACAAAATCGATGTTGTGATCGGCGGGGAACTTTTTACGAGTTATATGTACGGCGACGGGCTGACCAAGCCTGTACTGTATCCGGTTAAGACTCCGTCAGGGATCAAGGTCAATCGCGGCTTTCCGTTCGAGAAGATCAAAGGCGAAGCGATAGATCATGCTCATCATGTGGGAATTTTCTTTACCTATGACATGGTCAACGATGACGGGTTCTGGAACAATAAAACATCCCCGCCGCAGGTCAAGCATGTAAAGGTCACTGCGATGAAAGGCGGTCAGGGCAAAGGTGAACTTTCCACCGTTATGCACTGGACCGGTATGAGCGGAAATGTCCTGCTGGAAGAAACACGAAAGATGGTGTTTACGTCAAGTGGAAACCAATATGCTATCGATTTCAGTATCGACCTAACGGCACAGGATGAAAAGGTTGTCTTTGGCGATACAAAAGAAGGGATGTTCGCTATCCGTACGGCACAATGGCTTCGTGAAAAGGACGCTACTGGTAAGTACTTCAGCTCTAACGGCGACCGCACGGCGAAAAATATATGGGGTAAGCGCGCCCGATGGGTCGTGCTGGAAGGCGATAAAGACGGTAAAGAGGTCGGTATTGCGATATTGAACTATGCGCCGAGTACTAATTATCCGACTTACTGGCATGCTCGTGATTACGGTCTGTTCGCGGCGAATCCTTTGGGACAGAAAGCCTTTCAAACAAAACTAAAGGTCAGTGACCCGAAACCATTCGCGCTGACACTTGAACCGGGTGAGAGTGCGCATTTCAATTTCCATATTGTTATATATGACGGTAAGAGAACTGCTGAGCAATTAGACAAGTTGTTCGCAGCATTTAAGTAAACATTGGCTACAATTATAATTATTCCGAAAAAAGGAGCCTGGTAATGAACAGTCAAACCCGTCGCGATTTCCTTAAAGCTTCTGCAGTCCTTACATCCGGTACGACCGTTCTGAGTGGGGGTTGCTTTGCACCCAGCAGCAAATCGGTCGATACGGTCCCGCATAAACCCGGTGACAAAATGAAGCTGGGGCTGGTTACCTATCAGTGGGGCAAGGACTGGGACCTGCCCACTCTGCTCGCTAACTGCGAAAAGACCGGCTACAAAGGCGTTGAACTTAGAGTCGATCACGCGCATAATGTTTCCGACAAGCTGACTGCTAAGGAAAGAAAGGCTGTTAAAAAACAGTTTGCCAATAGCAAGGTAACTCTCGTGGGGATGGGTTGTAACTGGGCCTTCCACGAGACCAACCCGGCCAAGCTCGCCGCCAACATCGAAGGTGCCAAGTCCTACGTCAAGTTAAGCTACGACTGCGGCGGCACGGGCATCAAGGTCAAGCCCAACAATCTGCCCAAGGGTGTCAGCGTCGCCAAAACCTGCGAGCAGATCGGCAAGGCCCTGAATGATGTGGGCAAGTACGCCTCAAAGTACAATCAGGAGGTTCGTGTGGAAGTGCACGGCAAAGGCACAAGCGATCTGCCGGTGATGAAGCAGATCTTCGATCATGTCACAGAGGCAAACGTCAGTGTCTGCTGGAACTGCAACAGCCAGGACCTGGATGGCAAGGGTCTGGAGTACAATTTCAACCTGGTCAAGAAACGTTTCGGCACCGCGATGCATGCACGCGAATTCAATATCGGTAGCTATCCCTATCAGGAGCTTATCGATTTGTTCGTGGCGATGGATTACGAGGGCTGGATCCTGCTCGAAGCCCGGACAAAACCCAAAGACCGTATCGCCGCGTTGATCGAGCAGCGGCAGGTCTTCGAAACAATGGTCAGGAACGCTCAGCAAAGTTTAATCTCATTCAGATAATAAAATTTCGAAGAAAGACAGCGATGGTTGCAAAGAATACTAATCGCAGGTTTTTTATTAAGTCTGCCGGCCTGGGAATCGCGACGATTTCGATTTGCGGGTGTGTAAAAATTAGCGAAAAAAGCTTAACTGCTAAACCTAACATCGTTTTTATTATGGCTGATGATCTTGGATATGGAGAGCTTGGATGTTATGGTCAAAAAGAAATAAAGACACCTTCCATTGATCGGCTTGCAAAAGAGGGTATGCTTTTTACGCAGTGTTATGCAGGTTCAGCTGTTTGTGCTCCGGCTCGCAATGTTTTGATGACGGGCCAGCACACCGGCCACACCACGGTTCGCGGCAACACCGGCAAAGGCGGTGTTGTAGGTCTTGGCGGTAAGAAGGGTCGCGTGCCGCTTAAGAAAGACGACGTTACTGTCGCAGAGGTACTAAAGAAGGCCGGATACGTTACAGGTATGACGGGCAAGTGGGGTCTCGGTGAACCTGGCACCGACGGATTGCCTAACGACCAGGGCTTCGATGAGTGGTTCGGTTTCCTGAACCAGCGTAACGCGCACAATCACTATCCGCCATATATCTGGCGAGATAAAGAGAAGGTCATGCTTGACGGCAACAAAGACGGCAAGGAAACGCAGTACACTCACGACATGTTCAGCGAGTTCGCGATTGACTTTATCGACCGCCATCAGAAGTCGCCGTTCTTTTTATACATCCCATACTGCATCCCGCACAGCGGATACCAGGTTCCCGATCTCGGTATCTATAAGGACAAACCATGGACAAGAAATGAAAAGGCCTACGCAGCCATGGTCAGCCGAATGGACAAAGATGTTGGCCGTATCATGGATACGCTTGACAAGGCCGGCATCGGTGATAATACGTTTGTATTCTTCTGTTCGGATAACGGAGCAGGCGAATACTGGGATGCTTACGACAGTTGCGGCCCGCTTAGGGACAGAAAACGTGCTGCCTACGAAGGCGGAATCCGCGTACCGATGATCGTCCGCTGCCCTAACCATGTTCCAGCTGCAACTGTCAGCGAAACCGCCTGGTACTTCGCAGATGTAATGCCGACTTTTGCCGCGATCGCCCAGGCAAAAGCTCCGAAGAATATTGACGGTGTTAACATTCTACCTACTCTTAAAGGAAAAAAGCAGGACCTCAGTAAACGATATTTGTATTGGGAATTTTATGAAAAAGCCGGCTGGCAAGCCGTTCGATTTGGCGATTGGAAAGGTATTCAGCAGGGTCATAACACGGGGGAAAAACAGCCTGTCGAATTGTATAATCTCAAAGATGATATTGGCGAAACGAATGACCTTGCGGCTAAACGACCGGAGTTGGTAGCAAAGGTTGCCAAGATATTCAAGGAAGCTCATGTCCCTTCGGAGCATTTTTTGTGGGGCAGAAAAAACTAAAGTAATGAATCAGGACTAGATAAATATTAATTCTACGAAGGAAAGATGATAACACGAAGAAACTTTTTGAAAACGGTCTCAATCGCGACTGCAACCTATGCTATTCCAACGGCACATTGTCTTGCTATGGGCAAAAAACCTGTTCAACGACCTAACATCCTGTGGATATTCGCCGAAGACGC
>CBDUSK010000100.1:0-6071 GCA_965369915.1 uncultured Phycisphaerae bacterium | reverse complement strand
ATCTTGATGATGAGGGACTTAGGCTGCGTTTTCGTGATGATTTCAGGCGTGTCTTCGCTGAATACACAGGCCCGGATTTTCCTTTGCAGCATGAGGGGGCAACGTGTAGAACCGCTTTCGGTATTGAACGTGAAGGATATGGTTATGGTCAGCCGTTGTCTCATCCGCTTGCGAATGCGAGTGTTGACGATATTGAAAAATATCCATGGCCCGACCCTGCGTGGATGGATGTCTCGAAGATAAAGGCCACAGCGCAGGCTTATAACGGTGAGTATGCGATCCTTGGCGGCGACTGGTCGCCGTTCTGGCATGACCTTATCGATCTTATGGGGATGGAGAACCTCTATATCAAGATGTATACCGAGCCTGATGTTGTTGACGCGGTTCTTAAGCACATGGTCGATTACTATTTCCAGGTCAGCAAAAGGATCTTCGATGCCGCGGCTAATGCAATTGACATATTCTTTATTGGTAACGATTTCGGCAGCCAGACTGGGCCTTTGATGAGCCCCGATATGTTTGACAGGTTCATGGCGGGTCATCTGAAAAGGTTGTGCGATCTCGGACATTCGTATGGTTTGAAGACCCAGATGCATTGCTGCGGCGGTATCTATGAGTTGATACCAAGTATGATCGATGCCGGGATAGACAGTTTGCATGCGGTTCAGCCTTCTTGCAGGGGGATGGATATTGCAAAGCTCAAATCTGATTTTGGCGGCAAGATGGTTTTTAACGGTGGTATCGATTCGCATCATACGCTTATGGAAAAAGACACCGCAGGCGTTAAAGCGGATACGCGTAAAGTACTTGAGACGATGATGCCGGGCGGCGGATATATTGCCGGTGCAAGCCACGATACGATACTGGAAGAGACATCGGTCGAAAATGTTGTGGCGATGTTTGACGCGATATACGAATATGGAATTTATTCCTGAAAGGACGGATAGTGTAATGCAGCGATATGGATGGGTAATTGGAGTTAAAGAAGAGAAACTGGATGAATACAAAAAGCTGCATGCGGCGGTCTGGCCTGAGGTTCTGAAGATGATCTCTCAGTGCAACTTTACGAATTATTCGATCTATCTTAGAAAACTGCCGGATGGGAAATATTATCTATTCAGCTATCTGGAATATACCGGGGATGATTTCGAGGCAGATTGCGGGAAGATGGCCGCCGATGAGATGACGCAGAAATGGTGGGATGTGTGTATGCCATGCCAGGTGCCTCTTGAAGATCGCGCCGAAGGAGCGTGGTGGGCAGATATGGAAGAAGTTTTCCACTGCGATTGAGAAAAGCTGCGTAACCGGTTAGACTAATATATATGGTATCAGACACAGAAAAATTTGACATTGCTTTACGGATGAAAGGTGTATCGAAGCGGTTCCCCGGCACATTGGCTGTGGACACGGTTGATTTTGAGGCTCATGTCGGTGAAGTGCATGCTATTATGGGTGAAAACGGTGCCGGTAAGAGTACGCTTATGAAGATCCTTGCCGGCTCGTTCAACGATTACACCGGGAGCATATACATCGGACAAAAGGAAGTTGATCTGCATTCTCCGGCTATTGCCAAGGCCTACGGAATAGGTATGATCTACCAGGAACTCAGTCTGGCCCGTCCCATTAGTATAGCCGAAAATCTTATGGTTGGCCGCCTGCCTCGCAAATATGGTTTCTTCCTGGATCGAAAGGCAATGCTCAAGCAGGCATCGAGTTTGCTTAATAGAGTCGGTCTGGATTTGGATCCGCTCCAGACGGTTGACCGGATCAGCCAGCACCAGGGGCAACTGGTAGAGATCGCCAAAGTTCTCGGAACTAATCCGTGCGTGCTGGTAATGGACGAGCCAACCTCAGCTTTATCGCGACAGGAGGTAAAACGCCTGTTCGAAATAATTCGCCAACTCAGAAACCGCGGAATGACTATCATTTACATCTCGCATCACCTCTCGGAGGTATTTGAGATTGCTGACCGGGTCACGGTCATGCGAGACGGCCGCAAGATCGACACCAAACCCATCAAGGATGTTACTCCCGCAAAGCTGGTGCAGATGATGGTCGGACAGACGATAGATCAGTTTTATATTCAGCGTAAACCGACTCTTGGCGCCACTGCCCTGAATGTTCGCAACCTGACACGAAAGGGGTTCTTCCACGATGTATCACTACAAGTTCGCAAAGGTGAGATACTCGGTGTAGCTGGCTTAAACGGTGCCGGCAGAACCGAAATGGCCCGTTCACTGTGCGGACTGGACCCACTCGACTTCGGTTCGGTTGAAGTCGATGGCAAAGAAATGAAGGATCATTCGTATGCGGAGGCTATGGAGCATGGTTTGCTGTATCTCTCGGAAGATCGCAAAACAGACGGCCTGTTTTTGCGTTTGCCGGTAAAGCAGAACATAGTATCGGCGATATTGCACCGCCATACACACTACGGTGTATATTCATCGCGCCACGAAAACTCGACCACCTCGGAGTTGATCAAGAGCCTTGATATCATTGCTTCATCGGTATCTACAGACGTCAGCAACCTTTCCGGCGGTAATCAGCAGAAAGTTTTGCTGGGCAAGTGTATCGCCGCCGATCCGACCGTATTGATTCTTGACGAACCTTCCCGCGGCGTAGATGTCAAGGCGAAGATGAAAATACACGAAGCGGTAATGGCTCTTGCAGACAGAGGCAAGACGATCATTCTTATCAGTTCGGACCTGCCGGAACTGGTCGGTATGTCGGACCGCGTAGTCGTAATGCGTAATGGACACCTGATCGGCGAAATGCAAAAAGATCAGCTTTCGGAAGAATCGGTACTGCTGGCAATGAATGGAGACATCGATGAACCGAGGTAACAAAACGAAAAACATTTTCCGGCTTGGTTCAATCTATGACCATATCGGGATTTTTCTGCCGTGCGTACTGCTGCTCGTTGCCGGTTCGCTGGTTTCTGACGAGTTTTTTACGACCGGCAACCTTATGAGTATTCTAAATGCCATTGCGCTGCTTGGCATCGTCTCGGCCGGCATGGCTTTTGTAACCCGTTCGGGAAATATGGCCGACCTTTCCATTCCGTCTATCATGGCATTTTCCGGGATAATAACTGTTGCGGCATTGCCGCTTGGGTTATTTCCGGCACTTATTCTGGGCGTATTGGCAGGGATGGCGATCGGCGCCCTCAACGGTTTTGTAATAGGCCGGTTCAATGCCAACCCGATCCTCTGGACGCTGGCGGTGGCGTTCTTTATGGAAGGATTTATGCGTTTTACCTGGAGCAATAACCAGGTCTATCCCGACATCGAGCCCGGTACCGCCGGCGCAGCATTCATTAACATTTTCCGTATAAGCATAGGCCCTGTGCCACTGATCATCGTGGTGATGGGAATGATGTTCATCATAGGCCACTTCGTAATGACGGGCACCAGGTTTGGGATCGAATCTAAACTGACAGGCTCATCCCGCCTGGCTGCAAAGACGACGGGCATCAATGTCCCACGTATCGTACTGATGAACTTTCTCGCGGCTGCTTTCTGTGCATCGATCGGCGGTATCTTTATCACCTCGATGAACAAACTCGGCGTCTTCTACCTGGGCATGGGATATGATTTCAAAGCGGTAACCGCAGTTGTGATCGGAGGGGTGATGCTAAGCGGCGGACGTGGAAACATGCTCGGTGTCTTTGGAGGTGTTATGGTGATCGGGCTGTTGACCAATATCATGACGTTTATAGGCATCAATACTTTCCAGCAGAATATCGTTACAGGCGGGATATTTATAGCGGTCGTCGGATTGGGGCAGTATCACTTGCGCAAGAGGGGGAAAGATTATGCGTAAAGAATCCGGCAGTTTCAATATAACGAAGTTTCTCGATAACAACCGGGCACTGATGATGCTGGTGATTCTCTTTGCGTTTCTTTCGGCATTTGCCCCGAATTTTCTCACTACGCATAACATAACCACCATCCTGAAAGGTGCCAGCCTAAACGCCATTGTCGCAATTGGGTTTACTGTCATATTCATTCTCGGCCAGCTCGATCTGTCGATCGGGGCAGTGGTAATGCTTTGCGGGATGTTGACTATCGGCCTGCAACCTGAGATTGGATGGGCAGGTTCCTTTACAGTCTCCATACTTGCAGGTGCTGCCGTGGGTTTGTTTAATGGGCTCTTAGTAGTAAAGGCAAAGATCAATTCGTTTATAGTCACGCTTGGGACTATGACGGTGGTGACCGGTTTGATGCATCTATATAGCAAAGGTGGGTCAAAGGCTATCGATGATTTTCGCTTTGCCGACTGGCTCGAAACACCACTGGTTACTTTCTTTCCTCCGATCGTGGTCATAACAATTATACTGGTGCTGACATTTACAGTCTTTCTAAATAAGACGCCTTTTGGCCGCGGTTTTTTTCTCGTTGGCGGCAATGCCGAAACCGCCTGGCTTGCAGGTTTAAAACGTGATCGATACCTGATTGCAGGTTTTGTTATCTGCGCAATGACTGCTGCGATAGGTGGGTCTTTGTTTGCCGCCGGTCTCAGCTCGATGACCTCGGCGGCTGTGCTTGGTAACCGTACTCTTATGATAGTGCTGTCGGCGGTGATCATAGGTGGTGCTCTTATGAGCGGAGGGAAGGGAAGTGTGCTCAAAAGCTACTTCGCCGTCCTGATGCTGACAACGCTGTTTAACGGTATCGGCTGTTTTGGGCTGGGTTTTGAGGTGCAGATATTTATCAATGGGATAATTCTTGCATTGGTTGTACTATACGAAGCGTTCGTGATATACCGGCATGGCCTGATGAAGGGGCAAAGACCGGATCTTATAAAAGAAGCTGAGGCCATGGAACACCTGTGGTTCCCAGCAGAAGAAAATAATGGAGATGAAACAATGACCGACAAAGACCGTTTCAGTTTAACTTGCATTACGATCGCAGCAATCGTAGGTATCGTGGCGATTTTCGCTATGTACTTTATACATAAAACTATCCCTGCCAGAATAATTTCGGAACCAATAAACGTCGAGGCCGAAGTGGATGTATATTCCTTAAGAGGCACCGACGGTCAGCCGTATATTTTACCGCAAACTCAGACGCAGATAATACCACCCCGTCCAAAAGAGGCCAAAACTCTGCCCGAAACAGACAAAGGTCACTGGTGGGATATTGAATACGCCGGGTGGGACGTTGAGAAGGCCCAAATGCCCAAATCTCCCGGTGACGGTCCTGCTGGGAAACAGGTAATTCTTCTTAAGGCCGGCGATCATCCCTACTGGACTGCGTATGTTAATGGATTTAAGGCTATGGCTAAAGCATATGAGATGGAGGTGAAAATTTTCAACGGCAACTGGAATATCGACCTGCAGGCTCAGCAGACCAACCAGGCCATCAATGAGCGTCCGGATATGATCATATTCGCACCTGTCGATGCCACGGCTTGCACTCCATTGCTTAGACGAATCAATAAAGCCGCCATCCCATGCATCACATCTAATACGATTCCATGCGACGAGGCAATGAAATACTGTCTGGCCTGGACCGGGCCCGATGACTGGGGACAGTTCAGGATGCTCGCCAGAAAATTTGCAGATACGCTGGACAAAAAGGGAGGATATGCAATCGTTCGTCACATGCCCGGCAGTTCACCGTTCTTTTCTCGCACTTATTCTCCGATAACAGAACTAGCCGAATACGCACCCGACATGAAGCTGCTCGTAATGGACACTGCCAACCTCCAGGCAGAAGGCACGATGCAGTTGGTCTCGGCGTGGTTGACCAAATACGGTGATAAATTGAACGGCTTAATTCTCGCCGGGGACGGTTTCTCGATGACCGGAGCACTGGAAGCGATCAACAAGTCTTCAAGAAAAGATATTGTGATTGTCGCCGCCGGTAACAGCAAAACCGGAATGGATTCGATCAAGGCTGGCGATGCACTTGCCATTACTTACCAGTCAGCAGAAGGCGACGGAGCGATTGCCGTACACACAGCTGCCGAGTGGTTTCAGGGCAAACAACTTCAGCCGGTACGCTATCTGCCAAAGCACATTATCACGCAAGCTGATGTAGATCAGTTCATACCCGCACAATGGTAAC
>CBDUSK010000099.1:0-6150 GCA_965369915.1 uncultured Phycisphaerae bacterium | reverse complement strand
TTGATTTTAAAGAAAACCTTGACTATAATGCCCCTCTCGATATTTTACATTAGATCATTTTCAATTAAAGGGAGCTGAACTATGAAAAAAACAATTCTATTTGCGCTTTTACTGATAACCCCCTGGCCTGCATTTGCAGAAGTAAAACTGCCCGCCTTGTTCTCTGACAACATGGTATTGCAGCAGGATTTCAACGCGCCCGTCTGGGGCTGGGCTGACCCAGGCGAAAAAGTGTCCGTCAAAGGTTCATGGCAGCTTTTCGGCGGCTCTTCCGCCACTGCTGACAAAAACGGGAAATGGATGCTTAAAATAAAAACCCCAAAAGCATCCGGACCGTTCTCCTTGACGGTACGGGGCAAAAATGTCGTCAAAATAAACAACGTACTCATCGGAGAAGTCTGGATCTGCTCAGGCCAGTCAAACATGCAAATGAGACTGACTGCTAAGCCAGGATGGAAACTAAAGGGAGTTTTCAATTACCCAAATGAAATAGCCGCAGCGAATTATCCCGACATTCGTATGTTCACGGTTAAAAAAGCAATAGCTGATGAGCCTCAACCGTACTGTGAAGGTTCGTGGTCGCAATGCTCTCCGGAAACTGCCGGCGGCTTCAGTGCAGCCGGATACTTCTTCGCTCGCGAACTCCACAAAGAACTCGGCATTCCGTTCGGCATGATCCATACATCCTGGGGCGGTACTCCCGCAGAGGCATGGACCAGCGAGGAATATTTAAGGCAATTGCCCGATTACGTTCCCATTCCCGCCAAGAATCAGAATACCCCTACCGTGTTGTACAACGCTATGATAGCACCGATTATCCCATACGGCATAAAAGGAGCGATATGGTATCAGGGTGAATCAAATACCGGGCGCGCTTACCAGTACAGAACGCTGTTCCCGACAATGATCCAGTGCTGGCGAAACGACTGGGCCCAGGGCGACTTCCCTTTCTACTTCGTACAGATAGCTCCGTTCAATTATGGCTCAGAATACGTCTGCCCCGAACTGCAGGAAGCCCAGCTTATGACCCTTTCACTGCCCAATACAGGCATGGCAGTAACAACCGACATCGGCAACCCCATCGACATCCACCCACGCAACAAACAGATGGTAGGCCGCCGACTCGCACTCTGGGCACTGGCGAAGAACTATGGCCGAAAAGATATCGTTTACTCGGGTCCGCTATACGGATCAATGCAAAAGCAAGGCGATAAGATCCGCATATTCTTCGATCACACAGGCTCAGGGCTCTTCAGCCTCGGCGGAAACCTCAAGCACTTCACCATCGCAGGTGAAAATAAAGAATTCGTAGAAGCAACCGCCGAGATCGATAACAACACCGTCGTCGTATCAAGCCCGGACGTCAAAAAACCACTATCTGTAAGATACGCATGGACAAACACCGCAGTAGGAAACCTATACAACTTCGAAATGCTGCCAGCCAGCCCATTTAGAACAGACGACTGGCCCGGCGTGACGTACGACAAAAAATAAAAGACGCTATTGAAAAGAATATGGATCACTCTAAATAATCTTTTAAAGATCGATTAAAATGAGTGGGCCTGTAAGCCGGATTCTGTTTCCCCAAAGGGATGGCAATCATTTAACTGGACCGACTGTTGCCAGCCGGCTCTGACGAATACTCGACAAGCAACCTACCCGCTGGATTTTGACCGGGCCGGCTAACCAGCTTATTTGGTCTTGCAGGCGGTAGGGTTTACCCTGCCGGGACTGTCACCAGCCCCGCGGTGCGCTCTTACCGCACCATTTCACCTTTACCTGTAAGCAGTAAACTGCTCCATCGGCCGTGTGTTTTCTGCGGCACTTTCCCGTAAGTCACCTTAGGTGGCCGTTAGCCACTACCGCGCCCTGTCCTGTCCGGACTTTCCTCCCCGCACCTATTTTGGACTACCAATAAAGCTTCCACGCCAATACCATCTCTTGTAGCCCAAAATAGGCGCGGGGCGATTGCCCGGCCCACTCAAACTTATTATACCACAAAACCACCTCAACGGTCACACGAAAGTTCGATATGTTCCGAAAAGTTCTCGTCATTCCTCTCCGGAAAATCGCTGCGGTAATGTACGCCTCTGCTTTCCTTGCGCTTCTCGGCCGCCTGAGCCATCAATAACGACGCCTGAAGCATGTTCTGACATTCCCATCCATAAGATGAATCAAATACCTTGTCCATCACATATCGATACCAGAACCGGATTATCTCCTGGGCCTCCTTAAGCGGCTTCTCCCTGCGCGTAATACCGACATTTCGCCACATAAGCGCTCTCAGCGAAGCTCTCACATCATCAGCGTCAAGTCGGCTCCTGTCCGATGGAGCAATATCGTACTTCATCTTGCGGTGACGAAGATCACTCACGCCGGAATTCAACTGCCCCGACACAGCCCGCCCAGCTATCTTGCCGAACACCAGACCTTCCAGCAGCGAATTGCTTCCGAGCCTGTTCGCACCGTGAAGACCTGTTGAAGCAACCTCTCCGCAGACAAAAAGGTTCTTGACGTTCGTCCCGGCTCCTGCGTCAGCCTTTACGCCGCCTATCATGTAATGGGCGCTCGGACGAACAGGGATCAGATCCTTACTCACGTCAATATCGAAACTTTCACAAAGCTCGCTGATAAGCGGAAAACGCTTCGAAAAGTGCTCTTTATCGAAGTGCCTTATGTCAAGGTGAACATGTGTCGAATTCGTCTTGAGCATCCTGTCAAGTATCGCCCTGCTTACAATATCCCGCGGTGCAAGCTCACCCGCTTCATGATACTCTTTCATAAACCTCTTGCCCTTATAGTCAAGCAGTATCGCGCCCTCGCCGCGCAGCGTTTCTGTTATAAGCACTCGTGAAGCGCCCGCGATATAAAGTGTCGTCGGATGAAATTGCATAAACTCCAGATCACGCAGAACGGCCCCGGCCCTGTATGCCATCGCAATTCCATCAGCCGTCGCCACTTCAGGATTAGTTGTCTCACGATACAGCCTGCCCGCTCCGCCGGTCGCAAGGATAGTATTTATCGCCCATATTATCTCAAACCCGGTCTTTTGACTGTAACCGATCGCCCCGATACATTCGTTATCGTCGTTGGTTATAAGATCGATAGTATAGAAATCTTCGACAACGTTTATATTCGGCTTTTGCCTGACCTTCTGTATCAGCGCCTCAGCTATCCCCCTCCCCGTCGAATCCCCATGTGCATGTAGAATACGCGCCCGGCTGTGACCGCCTTCGCGAGTTGTATCTATTTGGCCGTTTACCTTGTCAAATTCCGTCCCCCACTCCATAAGCTCCCGGATAAGCCCGGGCCCTTCTTTCACCACCAGCTGCACGATCTGTTCGTCGCACACACCGCAGCCGGCCTTAAGAGTATCCGCTGCGTGTTCCTCAAGGCTGTCGTCCTTACTCAATACCGAAGCAATACCGCCCTGCGCGTTCCAGGTATTGCTGTCAGAAAACTTGCCCTTGCACACTAACATCACGTTACAGTTCTCCGACGCCTCTATCGCCGACCGCAAACCCGCAATGCCCGCCCCTATCACCAAACAGTCCGTAAACAACTGCTTGGTCGATATCGTATCGATCGGTACAAGGTAACGTCTGTATTCTGCCTGCTTTGACGGCATTTTCGCTCCAATATCTTGCTCTATAATAACTTTCCCAATATAATAGCTCCTTTCCCAGGGACTTGCAAACTAAGTTTTTGCCGGGATATCGGGCCAAAAAACACTGAAAAATCTCATTATTTTTATACTAAAATACCCCTCTCCGTTGTTATATAAATGGCGGTCGAGAGTTTTATATTGAGAAAGGCCTTTCCTTGATGCTGGAAGACAAGCTGCTGATTTGGAAGTTTAACCGCAGGGACCCGCAAGCCCTGCGCCGGATCTATGAAAAGTACAAAGATTACCTGGTTACCCTGGCCGCTGCTCTTTTAAGCGAGAAAACCGCCGCCGAAGATGCCGTGCATGATGTTTTTGTCACCTTGATCAGATCGGCTGGGAAATTTCGGCTGACCGGCAGCCTGAGAAGCTACCTGGCGACCTGTGTTGCCAACAATGCCCGCAACCGGAACAAGGCTCTCGCCAGGCATCAGAGCGTAGGGCTGGAGATTGCAGAACAAATCGCTTCAGGTTCGCCGTCTCCGGATAGGGCGGCGATCTTTGGTGAAAAATTACGGCAAGTAACTATTTCACTTGCCTCTCTTCCATACGACCAGCGGGAAGTCATTGTCCTTCGCCATTACAGTAATATGAAGTTTAAAACGATCGCCGAAATGCAGAACGAGTCCATTAACACCATCCAGGGCAGGTACCGCTATGGATTGGACAAACTAAGGTCTTTGTTAAATAGTGAGGTAGAAAATGGGACTGGATAAAAATATAGACAAGTTAATAAAAAAGTTGGACCTGAAAGCCAGCACCGACCTGGACCAAAAAATCCACAGCCAGATCGACAATGCTTTGGCGAGACCAAAAAAAACACAACCGGCCCAACAACCTAATATCTGGAAATTAATTGTGAAAAGTAAAATGACAAAAATTACAACCGCCGCGGTGATAATCATGGCGGTACTTATTGGCATAAATCAATTTGGCGGTTCAATTGAAATCTCAAGTGTCGCTTTTGCCAAGGTTTTTGCCGAGATAAAAAAAGCTGTGAATCAAATGCCTCTGATGCACAAAGTCCTCTATACTGATAGAGATGGTAAAGAGTACTATACAGAGAACTGGTATTGGTTTAAGTCAAAAAGTGTATTGTCGAAATATGTTGTTGATGATAAATACTTTAAGATTAGTTCTTTGAACTATTCTACCATGGAAAATATGGTATATGATCCTGATTCCGATGTGGTAAGGGTCTCGTATCGTGTAGATGTAAGTCCTGATCGTCTTCCAGCTGCTCCGGGGTCAATAATAGGATATTATATAGAGGACTATGTGCGGCAAGAAGCGGATATTTGCCACGAAAAAGGCACATATGAAGGAGACGATGTGGAGATATATTATTTCTCGATACCTCGTAATTTTAGAGATGAGCGGGAGGAGACTGAATTTATCGTTAATCGAAATACTCATTTACCTACTCTATATAAAAGGAAATTCTGGACACCAGAGGGCCTACTTAGGTTTGACCAAGTCATTAGTTTCGATTTTACTGAAAATGGACCGAAAGATATTTATGATCTTGGAGTTCCAAGAACAACAGAGGTCGTCTATGATTCAGAATCAAAAAAACGTCTGGACAAAAAAATGGAGCTGCTGGATGATAAAGCTGTTTATGAAGAGCGGTTTAGGGAAATCTATCGATTGGAAGAAGGCGAAGTATTAAAATACATCCCTTTGTCTCTTGCTGAACCGAGAATCAAAATAGATGAAATAAACAACACTATTCGTATATTGGTCCGAGAAGGAAGTCAGATTATGCCCCCCTTGTCCCATGACGAAATAAAACGAATGAATGAAGAAAACCATTACACCATGTTCAGTTGGGACGGAGAGAGAGCTAAGAGAGGGGGGATTTTTTCAGATGGCGTCTCCATAAAAACGGCCTTTGAAAGAATAATAGTCTTGTCACAATTCCAGTATGATAGGATTCCTGGTACCCTTAGCAGCATCAAAATTCCCGGGGACTGGGTCATTAGAAGTAGAACGTCAAAGGAACAACTGCTCGCGGCCTTTGAAACTATATTGAGGGACTTCATAAATCGCCCTATTCGCTTTGAGAAACGACAGGTTGAACTCGATGTAATTGTTGCACGAGAAAAATTCCATTTCAAACCGCTAAGCGGCACATATGATGACAACTGGATTCACATCTATTCAGACAAACTTGATCCTGACGAGAGTGGTGGGGGCGGGAGCGGTACAGTCACTAAGTTTTTACAATGGGTAGCTGGCAGTATCAACATGCCTGTAATCGATGAAACCAGTTCCTCAAATACAAAGTTGAGTTGGGGTAATCATTATTCAGGGTATTTACGGAAAATAAAAAATAATACGCCGGAATATAACGAAAAATTAGACATTCTGCTGGATAACTTGACACGGCAAACCGGGCTTATCTTTACAATAGAACTGCGAATGATAGAGAAATGGTTTGTTGTCGAGTAGGCGATCTAACGAAACGATCTTACTCAAATAGGATA
>CBDUSK010000098.1:0-6160 GCA_965369915.1 uncultured Phycisphaerae bacterium | reverse complement strand
TTATGAAAAACAAACCCAATGGTATGTTATCCAAAACCCATTTTAAGCTTAATAAGGAAGATTTCGACAAGTTTGAGGGACCCTTTTGTGAAAAACAAACCCAATGGTATGTTATATATTAACTAATTTTTCTCTTATGAAAACTGAGTAGGTGCGGGGCTCTTTAAAAACTAAATAAGCGGTAAGGATGGCATGGGGTAGGTTATTTTTTTCTCGACGGCAGGGAAATAGCTCCCGGGCTCGTTGAAAGCCTGGTCTTGAGCTTGCCTGTTTGAAGGTTGTATTGTATCCCCGGCACAAGCGCTCCATTAGCAAAACATGACCGTTCATCCGACCCTGAAATTGTCATCAAAGAGTCGGCGGCATTAAAAAACAGTTTATCGCCTATAAACTCATAGCCGCCTTCTTCGACGTAGTGGACCCCGCCGGTTGTCGTTAAAGCCGCCAATTCGCTTCGGCCCAATACGGTCTCGATGAAATCCGCCTGGAGATGGCTTGTAGAGGCACGGATGATCTGGCCTTGCTCGCCGTCGACAATGGGAAGATAGGACATATTAACGGAATTCGCTTTGCCGTCAGCGGTAATACGGTTTTGGGATATGAACCAGTGAAGTTTGTCCCACCCATAAACAAGAGCAAAGCACGGCCTTTTGAGACTCAACCTTGAGCCGGTGTCTTTTACCGGAGCCGGGGCGTGTTCATTGTTTATCTGAATATCGCCCGGGCCGGTCGCTATCAGGATATCATCGCCCAAATCGTAATCGATCCGTGTACAGGTCAACCGAACATGGTTTATGGTCAAGTTACGAACCACACGCTCCGATTCAAGTTTAACAATACCGTCCTTTACGGTTATATGTTTTATAGCTGCAGCGGAACTGTCGCGGGCCGGTTCCAGGTCAACGATCAACTGCTGTCCGAAGAAACTGTTCTCCTGCAGATACCCCGGCGTCAGCGTATTCCTGGCACCGACAACGTTACCGTTGAACACAATACGGTTCACTGTACGGTTGTCATCTGCAAAGAATTCTGTACTTTTATCTGCCGTTATCAGCGACGGGACCGGGCCGTCAGAAAATTCGGGAAGGCTATTGCTGTCAATTACAGAATAGAATTTAAACTTTACCGGCCCGGCGGCGATCGCATTGCCCGTGGTCATATCATAATCTATTCTTTCGGCACCGAACAAGTCCGGAGGCGTCGTAAGGGCGATATCTTCAGCAACGTCTGCGTCTAAAGTCAGCCTGGAAGTGTATTCCGCATAAAGATCCGGCTTATCTTCCCCGGCAATAGCGTTTCGGCCGGCCTGTGAACCTGCCTCGCCCCGGGGCCCGGCCTGAACAAAACCTACTGCTGCATTAGTTCCGATCAGAGAATCCTTGGGTTTCAGGACCAAACCGCCCTGACATGTGACAATGACTTCAGTAACACTTTGGCGAGAGGGCTGAACAGGGACATCCGGTTCTAATACCTGGGGTTTCGTTTGCGAATGAATTTGTGTTTGTATGTTCGAAGAGTCGTTTTGGGAAGCATCGGTAACAGCCGGGTCTTCGTCAGCTTTTTTATCTGAGGAACTTTCGGACCACAGAATATTGTTAACGGCAATATGTTCGGCGCCGGTTACGACCAGTTCCGCACCGTATTCAATAACGACCTCTTCGTTGAATTGGCAGTTGTAAAGATCGACCCGGGCAGGGGTTTGCGCCGAAGACGAAGCTGCCGGCGGGGCATCCTGGGCCGCTGTCTTTAATGGTTTTAGTTTTTCAGATGGAATTTGCGGTTTGATTTCAACATCGGCGGAGCTTTCGGGAGTTTCTAATGCCGCTGATCTCCGGCGTTCCTGAGCCGGGGATGATATCCGGGAAATGTTCTTCAGCTTCAGAAAATCCAGTTCAAATATCCTGAGAAATTCGATACGTTTCAATTCGTCGTTGTATATCAAAAGCAAACCGGTTCCTTCGAGCGTGCCTTCTTGTGATACAATCCTAACGGGACCATCAGTCGAATACTCGGACCGTTCACTGTTATAGACGAGACTGTCAAGATAAATAGTGCTTTCGACCATCTTGCTTTGGCCAACAGGGTGGACCTTTATCTCCACATTGTCGTAAAGCTCGGCATCGGTGGGCCTATATTTGCCCGCGATAGTCTCGACCTGAACTTCACCCCGGCGGGATTCGATCTGGCAGAAGAACTTTTCATCATAAATATCCATGTAAGGCCCTTCAAGCTTCCACTTTTCATCCTCCTTGTCCGGGTTTAACAGCTTTTCAAAACCCCAGACTCTTTTAAGCTTTTTAGTCTTTTCGTCAAGAACGGTAAACCTTGCTCTTTCGACATTGCCAACTTTGGTCTCGCCGGTCTGTGCGCCGAACTGGGGTACTTCGATATCCACAGCAGATTCGGCGTTTCGATCGATCTGGATATCAGGAGAGCCAACGAGTAAGATGTATAATAGATAGATCAGCAGGACCGCTCCTACCGTTATCAGCCATACCATGAATTTCCGTGCTGTTATCATACCACTGCCGTTATAGACTCAGATAAGGTAACGCTCCATAAGATTTTGCCATTTCTGCGTATTCTTTAAGATATATTCAACGACTTCTCTGACCGCGCCGCTGCCCCCTGGAACCGTAGTGGTTAAATCGGCTTTTTGCTTTAACTCAGCGACCGCGTTTGCGACGGCAACCCCAAGCCCCGCCCGAGTGACCAGAGGTATATCGAGCAAGTCATCTCCGATATATGCGATTTCTTCTGCAGACAGTTTCGTTTCTTCCAGCAGCAGTTCAAAGGCAGGTAGTTTATTCTTGCATCCCTGCATAACATATTCGATCTCAAGCTGCTTTGCCCGGACGGCCGTGGCCTCAGACGCCCTGCCGCTTATGATAGCGACCTTAAAGCCCGCCCGGTGCCACATCTTTATACCATGGCCATCAAGCAGACTGAACTTCTTACTTTCCGTACCGTCCGCATTGATAATTACGCCGCCATCGGTGAGCACACCATCAACATCGACGACAAGCATTTTTATTTTCGACAGATTTATTTTTTGTTTGTCAGGCATGGGTAATGTCCGTTTATCAGCCAACGATTTTTATTGCCACAATGTCCTGGACGTCGATCAAGCCTACAGGTTTGTTGCCGGAATCGACAACCGGTAGTTCATCGATCCTGAACTTGTGAAATATTGCCATGGCTTCAGCAGCAAGGGTTTCTTCTGTGACGCGTTTACAATCTGGCGTCATAACCTCGGATGTTTTGCATTTAAAGATCTTAGCGGATTTTTCAGCTATGGCCCGCCTAAGGTCGGCATCCGTTATTATCCCAGCCAGTTTCCCATCAGTATCCACAATCATCACCGCACCCTTGCGTTTAAGTTTTGCCGTTTTGTCTAACATCTGTTTTATAGTATCACCAGTTTCAACCAGCGGGAGCTTTTCACCGCGCTTAAATATCATTGATTGCCCAACAGTTATAAGCTTAGCACCCAGCGAACCCCCTGGATGGAATCTCGCATAATCTTCCGCCCCGAAATTTCTGGCTTTCATTACGGTAAAAGCAATGGCATCTCCCAGCGCGAGCATACAGGTCGTCGAAACGCTGGGCGCAATACCCAGCGGACACGCTTCCGTCAGCTCTCCGATGCAAAGGACTATATCACTGTGTCTGGCAAGACGTGAGTCAACATCCCCGGTAATCGCAATGAGCTTAATTTGTCTCTGCTTAATCGAATCTATCAGGCGAATTATCTCGTCACTTTCACCGCTGTAGCTAAGAGCCACGACAACATCGTTTTCCTGGACTCTTCCCAGATCTCCGTGGACGGCTTCTGCAGGATGAAGAAAATGGCTCGGTGTCCCGGTGGAAGCAAGGGTGGCACTGATCTTTTTTCCGATGATACCGGCCTTGCCGATACCTGTGACAATAACCGAACCGGTCATATTATAGATCAACTCGGCCGCAGCGGCGAAAGAATCGTCCACAACACTGGTCAGCGATTTTATGGCACCTGCTTCGCTGTTAATCACTTCCCTGGCGTAATCAAAATCAAAATCCAATTACAATAACTCCGTTAAAATCGACCCTGAAATTCCACGTTCCGATTATCGACTCTCAGGCTTGAATAGTCAAGAACCATCTGCAGGACATTTAAAATTTCACAATGCTTCCCCGCTCGTTACAGCACACTATCTTGTAACTGCCTCCTACACAGGCAGGGTCGGCATTTATGATAATTTGTTTATCAAAATCCAATTCGAGCCTGGCAACCGAATCACGTTTCTGGTTCTGGATAAAACTTTCGACTTCGGGAGAAACGGACAGTTCGATCCTTTTGATCCCCTTCCTGGCAACGGCAAGGGACAGCAGTCTTATCAGTTCGATCGATTGTGACTCGACGTTTTTAATTATTCCTGAGCCTCCGCAATGAGGGCATTTAAGAGATGTACTTGACTGTAGTGAAGGGCGCATCCGCTGTCTGGTCAGTTCGATCAGTCCGAACGCACTCATCCTTAATACTCTCGAACGCGCCCGATCGGTTTTAAGCGACTTACGGAATATCTGTTCGATATTTCTTTTGTTCTTATTTTCTCGCATATCGATAAAATCGCAGATGATCAATCCCCCCATATCCCTAAGTTTAAGCTGACGGACGATTTCTTTAGCAGCTTCGGAATTGATCCTAAGCGCCGTCTGCTCGGCGTTATCATGTTTGCGGTATTTGCCGCTGTTGACATCGATAGAGACCAGTGCCTCGGTCTGCTCTATGACTATCGAACCTCCGCTTTTAAGATCGACCCTGGATGACTGTATCTTACTGATCTCGTCTTCAATACCGTACTTGTGGAACAATGGGGTTTTACCGCCATAGGACATAACCCGTTTTTTAAGCCTGGGCTGGACGATCCCAATAAAGTCTCTTATTCGTTTGACCACGGACTCACTGTCACATATGATCTGGCGGATCTTACTGCTGAAAATGTCCCGGATAGTTCTTATAACTAAATCGGACTCCTGGTATATCACCGCAGGGGCCTTTTCGGACTCCATCCGGTTTCGGATCGCATTCCACAGCCTGGACAGGTATGAAATATCGTTTTGAAGGTCTCTTTTGGTGGCACCCTGGGCAGCGGTCCTTACAATTACTCCGGAACCTTTCGGAATATCGAATTGATCGATGATCTGACGCAAACGTTTGCGTTCTTCCTCATCCTCGATCTTTTGCGAGACTCCAACACGGCGCATCCATGGCATCAGAACCACATATCTGCCCGGAAGTGACAGATATGTGCTAAGCGTCGGGCCCTTCGTGTTTATGCCCTCTTTTGTTACCTGTACCACGACCTCAGTACCCTTTTTGAGACATTTCTGTATCAGGGGCCTTTGACTCATGGACTTCCTTCGACCGATCTTTTCGTTGGGCTTGGCATCAAAGTATCTTGGATGAACATCACTTACATGCAGAAAGCCGTTTTTACTGACTCCAAAATCGATAAAGGCCGCCTGTATACCGGGCTCAATATTTACAATCCTGCCCTTGTAGACATTCCCGACATGACTAATCAGACTTGACCTCTCGATGTAAAGCTCGACGAGTTTGCCATCATCGATAACAGCAACCCTGCACTCTTCGGCTTCCGAAACATTGACAAGCATATCTTTTGCCATTGTGCCCTTCCATTTCTTCAATCTTTAGTATTTCGTTTATACCTGGAACTGTCCTGGCATCATCATCGGCTTTTCCAGTTTCATATCCTCAAATTCCGGGCATTTATATTCTTTGCCTGCAAATCGCCCTCTAATTGTCTCTCCATTGCACCGCCCTCCTTTCAATCGGCCTGGAAATCATCGAAAGGTCTATCTGCAGGAGTTCTAAAATCTCATCGACTCTTACAGAACCTGCGTTCGTGATATTACATTTGACCACGATCGCAAGGGCCCTGCACTCGATAGAATCGATGTAAGGGCCGACATCTATCCTGCGTCGAGTTTTATTTTTACCCGCCCATCGTTCAACGATAACCGGATTTTCACCCTCAATAGACCGTCGTAATTGCTCAATACCATCTTTGGTTTTTTCAACATCCGCACAATCCGTCAAATTAAAGACGTATTCAGCCGATATCGGCTGAAAGGAAGTCTTACCACGGGTGGTTAT
>CBDUSK010000097.1:0-6179 GCA_965369915.1 uncultured Phycisphaerae bacterium | reverse complement strand
ATCCAACCTCCTTTATGATGGTTCCCCGAAGCCGGGGAGGTATTAAAGACCTTGAGTGGATGCAGGGCGGCTGGCCGAAATAGACCCGGAGTTTCCCTGTATCGACGCGATCGCGGCGTTTTTTGTACGGAAGGTTCAAGTCTGTATTTTTCCTCGATCAATCCTTCGAAGTCGTCTGCGCAGGACCGGCATCGTGAGGGCCTGAATGATTTACCGGGAAGGAAAACAGGCCTGTGAAAGAGTTGGGGATGAAGATTTTGTCGGCGGGGTTTTTGCTTATCACATCGAAACCGTCGATGTATTTTTGAGCCATTAAGAGTTGTGCGGCCTCGGAAGAAGAGCATTTTTTCTTCAGAGTTTCTATGTAATTGCTTTCGGCTTCTGCGATCATGGCCAATGCCTTAGCCTGCCCCTGGGCCCTGAGAATAGCGGCCTGTTTTTGTGCTTCTGCAATTTTTATCTGAGCCTGAGCCTTTCCTTCGGCTTCGGAGACAAAAGCCCGACGGCGTCTTTCGGCATCCATCTGCTGGAGCATAGCGGTAGAGACGTCTTCTGCGGTCCTTAGCTCCTGTATTTCGACACGAGTGAAAAGTACGCCCCATTTTTTGGCAGTTTCCGAGAGCTGTGCGGCAATCCGCTGATTCAACTCCTGACGTTCTGACAGGACAGTATCAAGATCGAGAGTGCCGATATTCGATCTCAGCGCGTTCAGGGCGATATCCGTCACAGCCTGGGGGAGAACATCAACTTCATAAAGCACCCTTCGCGGGTCGGTGATCCGCCAGTAGACACTTGCGTTGGCTGTGATGGGAACATTGTCCTTTGTATGGCACTGACGTGAAGGAGTATCGGTCTGCTGCTCGGTAAGCTCCATGATCCAGCCTTGTTTGTTCGCGGTATCGGCCCAGGTATCAAGGAGCCTGACCTTTTCGAGAAGCGGGATACGGAACCTGACACCGGCTCTTTGAATGCGGCTGAATTTACCGAATCTTTCAATTACAACACAGTGTGACTGAGGTACGATATAGATCAATTGCATTTTTTACTCCTTTTCAACCGATTCGACGGTAAGGATGCCGTTTTGGGCTTTTGTGACTTTTACTTTTTGGCTGGGGCGCAGATCTTCGTTTGGTTCGATCGGCCAGAGGTCACCTTCAAGTTCGACCATTTTGGTTTCTTCAACTTCTCTTATGCTGCCGGTCTTACCGACGAGACCTTCGGGGCCCGAACGGTATTTGTCGGGGGCGATGAACTTGTCCACGACCTTCTGTACGAAACGGCGGAAGAACATGTAATGACAGGCAACGATCGCAAACCACGCGGCAAGGCCTATCAGGATCTTGTACATAACATGAAAAGGCATATTCCTTGCGATCACGACACTGAAAATAATATAAGCTATGTGGCTTAAAATGTCGGTGCCGACAAAGAAATCTACGATGACGAGGATCACCGCTAAAAGTAAAAGAGTATGATTGGCAGACAAACCCCAAAAATCAAATAAGGATCCCATGTGTCCTCCTTCGCGGTTTGATTTTCTTAATAATCTGAGTTTCCATCGGCTTTATCCATAACGACGGTATTTTACTGCAGAATATATCATAAATGTTTTTAAAATCAATAAATGATTGCAAAAAAATGACCAGATGTTAATCTTTTTGTGGTATCGGTGATTATTGGTTTTAGAGATCGAATTAGTTTTACTGAAAAGGGTTTGAGATGAGTTATTCACCGTCAGAAGCCAGATATTCGGAAATGAGATATAACCGCTGCGGCAGGAGCGGGCTTTTGCTGCCGGGGATATCGCTTGGTCTGTGGCATAATTTCGGCGGGGTCGACAGTTTTTCCATCAGCCGGGATATGATCTGTCGGGCCTTCGATCTCGGAATAACTCACTTTGACCTTGCAAATAATTACGGGCCTCCTCCGGGTTCTGCGGAAGAAACTTTTGGCAAGATCATGAAATCCGACCTCGCATCTCATCGCGATGAACTGATAATTTCCACAAAAGCAGGTTACTCGATGTGGCCCGGGCCTTATGGCGAATGGGGCTCAAAAAAATATCTGACAGCAAGTCTTGACCAGAGCCTTAAGCGGATGGGGCTTGAGTATGTCGATATATTTTACTCGCATCGATACGACCCGGATACGCCTCTTGAAGAAACGATGGGCGCACTTGACCAGGCTATCCGTCAGGGCAAGGCCCTGTATGCAGGTATATCAAATTATTCGCCGATCAAAACAACCGAAGCGGCTTCTATCCTTAAAGAGTTTGGAACAATATGCCTTATCCATCAGCCGACATATTCGATGCTCGATCGAAATATAGAAAATGGTCTGCTGGATGTGCTGGAAACCGAAGGTATCGGCTGTATACCGTTCTGTCCTCTCGCCCAGGGGCTTTTGACAGACAAATACCTGGACGGGATCCCAAAAGATTCGCGGGCAGCCAAGGCACACGGATTTTTAAAACGAGAGAGTATTACAGAGAAGTTGCTGAAAAAGATACGTTCATTAAACAAGATCGCAACAGAAAGAGCCCAGAGTCTCGCACAGATGGCTTTGGTATGGATATTGAGGGACGAGCGAGTTACCACAGTTCTGATCGGTGCGAGCAAAGTAGAACAGGTCGAGCAGAATGTTGCCGCACTTGAGAATTCTGAATTTACTTGTGAGGAGTTGAGCCAAATAGACAAAATACTGGCCCAGGAATAAGAACCTCGATCAGAAACAATGTATAGCGGAACTTTTGAAGGTTGCAAAGACCTCGGCGCCTGCTTTAATTTGCATTTTTTGAAAAGAAGCATGAGTGATCAGGGCGGTCAGATCAAGTCTGTCGGATGTGATCTGCACTGCGAGGAGAGAATCACGATTATCCCAGCCGGTAACTTTGCACTTGAACTGGTTCCGGGCACTGCTGTCGAAAGGCTCTTTTGAAAGAATGACTTCTTCCGGCCTTATCCAGATATGACAGGTCCCATCATTTGCAGAACTTACATGAATTTCGCGGCCATAAACTGTGCATATGTTTTCCTGAACAAGATCAACAGCCAGGACATTGCTCATATTCAGAAAATCAGCGACCTCGGAGTCCGAGGGGCGTTGGAACATTTCGTGAGGAGTTGCAATTTGTTTGATACGGTTATCGAGCATAATACATATCCTGTCGGCAAGAGACATCGCCTCCTGCGGGTCATGTGTAACATGCAGGACCGGGATGCCTGTTTCAGAGTTAATCCGCTTGAGTTCTTTTCTTAATCTTAATCTGGTATTAGTATCGAGAGCGGCAAGCGGCTCATCAAGCAGGAGCAGCTTCGGCTGGGAAGCTAAAGCCCGTGCAAGTGCAACTCTCTGCTGCTGTCCACCAGAAAGAGTTACAGGGAATCGATCAAGAAGTTCTTTGATATCCAACAAATCAGTTAGAGAGTTGAGTTTGTCTTTTATTTTTGTAGAGTCTGCCTTTAACGATCGAAGTCCGTAGACAATGTTATCTTTTATTGTCATATGAGGGAATAAAGCATAATCCTGGTAAACAACAGTAAAACCTCTTTGTTCAGGAGGAGTAACAGTAATGTCTTTATTGTTCCATAAAATTTTTCCCGCCGACGGCCTAATAAGACCCGCTATTGTTTCAAGAAGAACTGTTTTACCTATACCAGTAGGACCGAGCAGGACAAAATATTCGCCTGAATCAATATTAAAGGAAATATTTTCCATCCTGAAAGATCCGATACTGAGCGTGACTGACTGTAATTCAAGCATCCGCTAACTCCATTGGTTTCAGCCGTAAAGAAAAAAGTCTTACAGAAACAAAAATGCTGATACAGATCAAGATCAACAGAACTGCAACCGGTCTTGCAGATCCAAGGCCGAAATCGTTGTAACGCTGGAAAACCATTACCGGTGTAGTCATCGGATGGTATGCAATGATAACAACAGCTCCGAATTCGCTGATGCCGCGTCCCCACATAAGGATCATTCCTGAAATTATACCTTTCCATGACAAAGGCAGAGATATCGTAAAAAACACCCTTAAAGGTGAAGCATGCAGCGTTCTTGCTGCTTTTTCCAATCGCGGATCAATAGCGGCAAATGCATGCCGTGCTGAGTTTACAAGAAACGGTACTGAAACAAACGCCATTGCAACAGAAATACCGGCTACAGTACCCACAAGCCCGCCGCCAAACAGTCTCCCGATCAATGATCCTCTGCCGATAACAGCAAATAAAGCGATCCCGGCAACCGAATGAGGAATAATTATAGGCAGATCTATTATAGCTAATAACAGCGAGTGACCCGGAAATTTTTTATGAGCAAGCAGATACGCAAGAGGGACACCGGCAAAAGTTGAAATGATAGTTGCAAAAAAAGCGGCGCTGATAGTAAGCTTGATCGATTCGATAACTTCGGGATCAAGAGCAGTGGTTTTAAGGTCGCTTAAAGGTGTTGAAATGATCATACTAAGCAAAGGAGCAACAATAAACAAAAGTACACATGAACCAAGTAAGGTTAGAAGCATTTGAAACCACAACGCACGAATAGTTTTTTGTTCGAGCAACATTTTTTAATCCTTATTATTTAGAATAATTTCCTGCATAACGGCTTTATCTTCTCCGGGAGATTTTCAAAAGCATCTGCCAGGGCAGGGGTTATAACCGGCTGGCTATTTTTTTCCATAATGGCCTGCCCCCGGGGTGAAAGAAGCAATTGCAGCCATTTTTCTGCAACTTCCTGATTTTCAGCATTTCGGGGAATTGTTACAGAATAAACCATTTTCCGGCCTTTGCGAACAATGAATTCGCCCGGTTTTTTACCGGTAACCTTTACTTGGGCAGTATCGTAAAGAGCAGCAAATTCCGAAGACTTTAGATTAACCTCATCAGGCAGGTAAATCATCTTTAAACCATGCTGCATGGCGACAGAACGATAGATAACAATATAGTCGATCTGTCCTGCTTCGAGCAGAACCAAAAGATCGGTTTCTTTTGGACGTACATACTTTAAGCCGTCTTTTGCAGTAAGCTTATTGGCAAGGGCTTTATATCTATAATATTTTTCCGCCAGTTGGAATACCATTAGTGTTCGATAACCGCAGGGGTCCGAGTCGGGATCTGAACGGCCAAAAGAGACTTTTTCTTTTAATAGTATCTCGTACCAGTTATGTGCATTGACAATATCACTGAAGTGCGAATTTTCATTATATGCAATTACCATTTCATTCATGGCAAACCTTATATTATAGTCAGCATATTCAGGAATGATAAGATTGTCTATCACTTTGTAATCAGCGGACGCCAAAATATCGCACCTGCGTCCAAGCTCAGTAATTTTGCGGGCACAATGGCGGCTTCCTGCAGCTTCGGCTTTGACAGAAACCTCAGGGTGTTCTTTCATAAAAACGGCAGAGATCTCCCGGAAAGGAACCGATAAACTGCCGGCATGAAAGATGATAAGTTCGTTGTTGGAATTATGAATATCGGTTTTACGGCATCCGAACAAAGCGGTAACTATGACAAGTATGATCGAAATGTTTTTTTTCACATTTGATTTCCTTGAAGTATCCGGATCATTCATACTTTTCGGATCGCAGCTGCACAGGCCTTGTATTCCGGTATCTTTGCGATCGGGTCGAGTGCGTCTATTGTAAGCATGTTGGCCGGGCCTTCGCAAAAATGGAACGGCATAAAGAGCCATCCGATCTCGATATTGTTCGTTACCTTTGCCAGGGTGTTAACTTTGCCCCGAATGGAAATGACCTCTACTTTGTCGCCATCCTGTATTCCTAATTTATCCGCGTCAGAGGTGTGTATTTCCACATAACCCGTGGGGGAGACCTGATTGATAGCGCTTGACTTTCTTGTCATGGTACCGGTGTGGAACTGGTATAACTGTCTGCCGGTAGTCAGCACAAACGGATATTTATCGGATTCGGTCTCGACGGGAGGTTTGAAGCTGACCGGATGAAATTTGCCTTTACCCCGTGAGAATTTATCCTTATGCAGATACTTAGTGCCGGGATGGTTCTTATCCACACAGGGCCACTGCAGCCCGACAGAATCTATTCTTTCAAATGATATCCCCCCATAAATGGGCGACAGGGACGCTATCTCGTCCATTATTTTATCGGCATCTTCATAGTCCATCGAAAAGCCCATCTTCGTTGAGATATCACATATAAT
>CBDUSK010000096.1:0-6257 GCA_965369915.1 uncultured Phycisphaerae bacterium | reverse complement strand
CGACTCTCGCTGTAAAGCAGCAGGAAGAAAGGAATTAAAAAAAAGCTTGACAAATGCTGCCTGTCCACCGATAATAACTTATACATAGTAAAGCGTTTAAGTTTGAGAACCTGTTGACAAAATAGGACAGGTCTGACAAAAAACGGAAAGGAATTGAGATGTCCAGGCGAAAAGGATTCACACTCATAGAGCTGTTAGTGGTGATCGCGATTATTGCATTGCTGCTTGCGGTCATTCTGCCGGCTTTGCAGAAAGCCAAAGAGCTGGCTTCAGGGATCGTATGCTTGAATGATCAAAAGCAATTGGCGCTGGCATGGACGATATATGCCGGTGCCAATAACGATAAAATTGTAGGCGGCGAATGCAAATATGACACAACTAATGGTATTCCGCCCTGGGCCATGCCGCCGTTAAGTACTAACGGCAACCACGAGAATGGAAATCCTAACGTGACCCTCGATCAGCGCATAAACGGTCTTCGCGAAGGAGCCCTGTTTGATTATCTGGAAAACCCAAAAAATTACCACTGTCCTGGAGACAACCGTTTCAAAAGAGGAACCAGTAATGGAACAGGGCCGCGTTATCAGCTATATCGCAGTTATTCTATGCCCTATGGTGTGGCCTCAAATACCACGAGAAACACACAGGCACAGTTCGGTTTCCGGAAGGTAACAAAAGCAGACCAGATAAGGACTCCGGGCGAAAAATATATTTTCGTGGAAGAAGCCTACGACGGACTGACCTACAACTACAACGATGAATGTTGGAACTTTATACCTTTTGAAGCCAATGGCGATTATGCGTATGCGATGTGGGATTCGCTTGCCAGTTTTCATGTCAAATCATGCACATTCGGCTTCGCTGACGGACATGCGCGAAAACACAAATGGCGGGACAAGAACACGATCGATTTCTTCGCAGATAGAGATGGAACAGCAGGCAACAACACTTGGACAGACCCTGGCAATGTAGACCTCGAATGGCTTTCCGACCACTATCCATTTAGAGCAAGATAGGATTAAAGGCATAGCCAAAAATAAAACCAACAAAATCCGTGAAACCTGTCCCGAGGATCGCCATGCCGCCGTATTAAGTCCCTTTAGTCAGTTAGATCATGGCTGATTATCATTCGTATTTATAACTCAGTTCCTGGATTTTTTGATCCGTCTTAAATCTTCACCTTCAGGTAATTCCTTATAAAAATCATCCAGGGCATAACAACCCGAGACCAGGCCGTGACGCGGGGCGGTAGTACAATCGCTAAATGTTCTGCAGATGCGTTTCTTATCAAGCGGCCTGCCGCTGAGGATATCAGTTGCGATTTCAGGATAAGAAAGCATCATCCTTCCTAATCCGACAAAGTCAGCCAAACCAGAACGAATAACACTCTGTGCCGCATTAGGGATCCATTCCTGCAGATAAGTGTATCCGCTCCCAACAAAGAGCATCTGGGGCCTTTTGCGTTTTAATTCGGCGCAATTTTTAATAAGACGGCTCACCCCTACAAGAGGATCCTCCGGGGGAAGATAACCGTCGGACGGCGGATACATTGCCGGCCGCTGAATGTGCGGGTTGTAATATGGACTTCCGGCCGTTGCACAGACCAGGTTAATACCCATCTTGGATAAAAGATCCAATAGCTGGATCGTTTCAGTAAGATCGACCCCAAAACCTGTACCGTCACCTCCGAAAGCAAACGGGTAATTGCCGTCAAAAACCGCGGGCTCTCCGGTCCCTTTTTCGTTTTTCCTAAAAGGTATAAAATCGAAGATACTGATACGGACAGCGATCATCAAAGTTTTGCTGCGCGCTTGTATGCCGGAAATGATATCTCTTAAGAATCGTGTGCGATGTTCGAAACTGCCCCCATACGGGCCTTGTCGCGTATGAGCAGAAAGAAATTCATGTCCAAGGTATCCATGGCAGTGCTTGATATCCACGAAGTCAAAGCCTGCCTGTTCTGCAAGTAAAGCCGCATTGACAAAATGCTCGATAATTTCATTGATCCGCTCATCGGTCAGACAGGGATAATCCTCCCCCAGACCGGCTCTTTTATCAAGAATAGGATGATTGTACACGATCTTTGGTTCCATCGTCCTGTTATTGGGGCGGCAAAAGCGACCCGAATGGGTCAACTGAAGTCCTATCAGAAGATCGTTGCTTTTGTAACGTTCCTCATGGCTTTTCTTTAGTATCTCACGCAAATATGCTATCTCGCTTACGGTTTGTTCGTTTATAACTAATTGCCTCGGATTGCCTTTACCTTCGTGGCATACTGCGCAAGCCTCACCTCCCCATATCAGTTTGCAGCCGCTTAAACCGAAAAACCGCCAACGCCGTTTCGTCAGTTCACTTGGAAAACCTTCCTCGGTACCGTCCCAGCCTTCCATAGGCAGAACACAGAACCTGTTGCCTATGGTCCTGCCTTGAAACTGGATCGGTTGATTTAAAACAGCACCGGCTCCGGATTCGACTTCCTTGTCAAAAGGTATGGATACGCCCAGTTCGTCAACGTATGACAGAAAATCGCCAACTGTTTTTAGAGACCCTATTTTTCTGTAACCGGTTATAGCCATTTTAACACGCCGCCGCTCCGCGACCTCCTTTAAAATGATCAATTGTCAATACCTGCCCTGAGCAAGGCCGAAGGGATCAGTTATCAACGAAGCGGTATTCTGCGGCCCAGCCATTGCGTTGATCGTTTCCGTTGGTTACGAACCAGACGAGGACGTTGTTTGTCCATGTTGTAAGTTCCGGTGGTATATCCGGGCCGCTGAAGATGGCCATGATCTTTTCGTGGGTTCCGAAACCGTTAAAGAAGTAAACCAGGTCGTTCCGCGCCTCTGTATCGAACTCCGTAAACTTGAAATGAATAACCTTGCCTTCAGGAGCCAGGATCTGCCATTTGCAATCGCTGTAGAAAGCGTAGTTATCACCGCCGCTGCCGTCGACAAGTACCCCTTCAGTGTCGAGATATACGGTATCAGAACAATACATGCGCATAAAGTCGATCGGTTCTGCTTTGTATTCCAGCAGCATGTCCAGTTTTTTGCTTGCGCTTTTGGGTTCGAAAACGACATAAGCACTTGTCGAAGGAACATATACACTTTCCGGAAGTTCTGATAATGGATAACTTGCTATCGGATCGGCGCCGACCTCCCTGCCGGAATAAAACTTTAAAATACTTTTCCCGAATTTTCCGTTTATAAGGACCGGCCGGAATCTTAGCCCCTCGAATGAGCCTTCCGGCTCGATGGCCCAAGCAGCCTGTTTCCGTTTCGGGTTATAATAACGCAGATAGCCCTGAGGCGTACTCATCCGGTTTTCATGTTTTGTATTACCGTCAAAAAGCGTGCTCTCAACTGCGGCCTTTATGTTAACCGCACCTGCGCCGAGCTTTGCAATATAATGCGGATGATCGATGTCTATTGCATCTGCGGAATTTTTTAAGCAGGCGGTTATCTGAACGGCAGAGTATGACCGATGCTGGAGCTTTACAATTGCCGCCGCCGCCGCAACAATCGCAGATGCCATTGAAGAACCTTCTTTCATCTCACGCCCGGCCTCGGACAGCGAACTTGAGCTTGATATGTTTATCCCCGGGGCCGAGATGTCTACGAACGAACCGAAATTTGACTTTTCGATCTTTCTGTTCTGCTGGTTTAACGCAGCTACAGCCAATACAAAACTTTTCGCAGCGGGAAACTGCTCGCGGTCCTCGGGGAAATTGCCCACAGACGCTACGATCAAAACACCTTTGTCGTGTGCTGCCTTTAATATTCTTGATTCTTCTGCCGATATAACGGCCACACTCCACGCACAAAGGATGATGTCGGCGCCTGAGTTAACGGCATATTCTATTCCCTTGAAGCCGCCTTTGAGGTATGTTTTGTCGGCCTTGTCCGCCAGGGCTTTAACCGCCATTATCTCGATAAGTTCCGATGCACGCCCGCCGTAGGCCTTCTTAACTATCTGTGTAATGATTCCCGCAATGTGTGTTCCGTGCCAAAAAACATCAAGCCTGTCTTGCGGGGGGTTTATATTATTGTCGCTGTCCGAAACGTCCCAGCCGTGTATGTCGTCGACATAGCCGTTGCCGTCATCGTCGATATTATTGTAAGGAATTTCTTTCTCATTTTTCCAGATGAAGTCCTTCAGGTCATTGTGGCTTGTCCTTACGCCGTCATCGACGATCGCTATCACAAGCTTCTTTTTCACAGGATTAGCTTCGAGGCCTTCCGGGATGTTAATATGTTCTAAAAACCAGTCCCCGCTTGTTGCTGATCCCGCTTCAGCAAAAAGCAATATCGTGGTAATCACGGCAAATAATAATATTATCCTTATTTTACACATACACTCATTATACTTTAATTATCAGAAAAAAGAAGCCCGCCAAATAGCGGGCTTCAAAATAAGCAACAGCTTTAGCAACTGTTTTGTTCATTATTGAGGATCGTGAGAGTGAGAGTAAGAATTCTGGTTCTCTTTTCCAACTCTCTCACCCCAACGGTAATTTCTAAGGCCCGGCCCTGTTCCGGGATGAACCGCAACTCTGCCGCGAAGGTCAGGCAGCCCGAATGAAGTCCTGCCGTCACCGCCGTACGTCGTCCCCAAAAGTGAGAACAAGGCAGTATTTGAGCTAATAGACAACAACTGCCCGTCACAAAGAGCCCAGCCTCTCGGTGCAAAATTAAACCCAAACATCATGATCTCGCCAATAAAGGGATCTGCAGCGTTTCTTGAAGGGAACAGACCGACTAAAGCGATGCTATGGTAGATACCAAGAGACGGCTGTATTACACTGCGATCCCTGGAATAATTATCATACGAAGTCAAATTCAAAGGCTTTGAGATCCAGTTGTTTCCATCCCATGTCATCAGGTCGTTGGCATTGGTAGCCGGATTCAGCCCGATAGTGTAAGTTACATTATTTACATCGACCGGTGTAAGTCCTGTGTATAGAACGCTTCCGTCAAGACCGTCAGTCCCAGCTGGTCCTTCCGGTCCCTCTGGTCCTTCCGGTCCCTCTGGGCCTTCAGGGCCGTCCGGGCCTTCAGGGCCTAGCGGTCCTATTGGGCCTAGCGGGCCTATTGGTCCTATCGGGCCTATTGGTCCTATCGGGCCTAACGGGCCTCTCGGGCCATCTGGTCCTTCCGGGCCTATCGGTCCTATTGGTCCTATCGGGCCTATCGGGCCATCTGGTCCTTCCGGGCCTTCCGGGCCTATCGGTCCTATCGGGCCATCTGGTCCTTCCGGTCCTTCCGGGCCGTCGGGGCCTGGTATTCCTTGTATTCCTTCAGGGCCTTCCGGTCCTTCCGGTCCTTGTATTCCTTGTTCACCTTGCGGGCCTTCTGGGCCTTGCGGTCCTTCTGGTCCTTGCGGTCCCATCGGCCCTGGTTCTCCCTGCTCACCTTTTTCACCGGTATTTGTGAATTCGACCCAATCGAGTTTGCAGTTTGAGCCATTTTCCTTTGTAATAACTATATAAACATCACGAACGCCTGTTATATAGTCGGTACTGGCTTTGCTTACTTCGTTGGTATGTACAGTACTGGCCTGTTGAATTTGAACTTTCCCTGCGAGATTGCCGTCAAGTGCATCTAGCCGAACCTCAATAATAACATTCGGATCATTTCCAAGTACAGCAATATTAGCTGTAAATGTGTTGTAATACGGCTCCTCGCCAAAATCGAGTTGCTCATAATAGAGCCATGCGCCATCCTTGACAATGTTTACGACACTGGTCCTAAAACCTTTTGCCCCCTGTGCGTCGTCGCAGTCTTCTGCTTCTAAACGAAAAGCAAAATCATCCGCCATTACTAATGTTGCATTGGCAAGCATGACTAAAGAAATGACCGCGAAAACTTTAAACAGACTTTTGACACTTCGCTTGCAGTTCATACCTTTCTCCTTTCAATGAAATGAATTAACTATTTTTCAGGAACCTAACTATCCCCGTAAATTTACCTCATTAACCACCAATAATATTAAATGTAATTGTTTAAAATGTCAATAAAAAAATCGGAAATAAATACCGGCCTCCGGCTCAATTGTCAACCCCTTTTTGCAGTATTTTCCACCTCCCATTCTGTCCTCTGTCATCAGCCCTCTGTCATCTGTTATCTGTCTCTTATGAATCATTATCTATTCCCCTTTTTAGCGCGGAATTTCGGGTTAGTACAAGGCGTTTGCCTTTCCCTACACCGGAGTCGTACAGTTGTACATCGAGGATTAGGGACAAGGCAAGTAACGCAGCA
>CBDUSK010000095.1:0-6280 GCA_965369915.1 uncultured Phycisphaerae bacterium | reverse complement strand
GCGGCGACTTGTTTTGCGTGTTCGGGCGTGCTGATCCCAAAGCCTACACAGACGGGAACATCGGTCATTTTTTTCAATTTTGCGACAAGCGGTTTTACCAGATCAGAAAGAGCATCCCTCACGCCGGTTATGCCGAGCAGCGAAACGGTATAAATAAAGCCGGTGGTTTTTTCTGCAATAAGTTTTGCCCGGTCGTCAGCTGTGTTTGGGGTTACCATAAAGACGGTCTCTAATCCAGCGTTAGCGGCAGGTTTGCTTATTTCGTCGGCATCGTCGATGCTAAGATCGGCGACCAGAACGGAAGAGCCGCCCGCGGCCTTGAAATCGGCGAAGAACTTTTCCACGCCGTACTGATAGATAAGGTTGTAATAGACTAACAGGCCGATGGGGATGGGTTTGTAGTCCGTGATCTCTTTTATGAACTTAAGCGCCTTTACCACCGTCATACCTGACTTTAGAGCGCGGATGTCTGCCTTCTGGATGGTGGGCCCGTCAGCGATGGGATCGGAAAAGGCGATACCGAGTTCGAGAACATCGGCGCCGGCATCGACAGCGGTCCTGACGACCTCAAGCGATGTATCGTAATCGGGGTCGCCGATGACAAAGAACGGGATAAGGGCGGCCCGGTCCAACTTGCTGAATGTTTCCTTGTATGTAGTCATTTTTTTATCCTTACTGAACCGGCCTGTGATCTTCGACGATACCGACGTCTTTATCCCCCCTGCCTGAGAGATTTATCACTACGAGCGTCTCCGGGGGGAGTTTTCCTTTCTGCGAGACAAGATATGCCAAAGCGTGAGCGCTTTCCAGGGCGGGCAGAATACCTTCTTTCTTTGTGAACAATTCGAACACATCGAGCACTTCTTCATCCTCGACCGAGGTATATTCGACGCGGCCGGAGTCTTTGAGCATGCAGTGCTCCGGCCCGACGGCTGGGTAGTCAAGTCCTGCGGAGATGGATTCTGTTTCGTGGACCTGTCCTTCTTCGTCCTGCAGGAGATAGCTTTTTGCGCCGTGGAATACGCCGAGCTTGCCGGCAATAAGTGTTGCAGCGTGTTCGCCTGTTGCAAGGCCTCGTCCGCCGGGCTCAACGCCGACAAGCCTTACGTCCTTATCATCGATAAAGGCCGAGAATATACCGATCGAATTGCTGCCCCCGCCGACACATGCGGTAACGATATCGGGCAGTCTGCCCAATTGTTCGAGGCACTGGGCGCGGGCCTCGACGCCGATCGGTGTCTGAAAATGCTTTACGATAGTCGGATACGGGTGCGGCCCGCAAACCGAGCCGAAGATATAGACCGTGTCATCCACATGCGAAGTCCAGTAGCGAAGGGCATCGTTTATCGCGTCTTTCAATGTACCGGTGCCGCCCTGCACGGGAACGACCTCGGCACCGCAGAGCTTCATCTTGTGAACGTTAACGCTTTGTCGTTCGATGTCAACAGTACCCATAAATATTTTGGTCTCCAGGCCGAACAGCGCCCCGGTCATCGCGGTGGCAAGTCCGTGCTGGCCGGCGCCGGTCTCAGCGATGATCTTTGTCTTACCCATGTACTTCGCCAGCAGGGCCTGGCCGAGTGTGTTGTTGACCTTGTGCGCACCGCCGTGCAGCAGGTCCTCCCGCTTGACATAAACCTTAAAGCCGAGGTGTTCGCTGAACCGCCGGGCAAAATACAGCGGCGTGGGCCTGCCTGCATAGTGCCTGGAAAGATCATCCAGCTCGGCAACGAACTGCGGGGCGTCTTTAAAACGGTAGAACGCCTGTTCGATCTGCTCCAGTGCCGGTATTAAAACCTCGGGAACGTAAAAGCCGCCGAATTGTCCGAATTTGCCGTCATGTTCCATAGCTTAAACCTTCATTATCTTATATGCTCAATATTCTTAAAAAACTTTTTCATTTTTTTATGGTCCTTTTTGCCGGGCTCAGATTCGAGGCCGCTGCAGGCATCGATACCGTAAACGCCGGTCTCCATGGCGAGAGCGACATTGTCGGGATTCAGGCCGCCTGCAAGAAATATCCTTTTGCCGATATCCCTTATTATGTTCCAGTCGAAGGTCTCGCCCGTCCCGCCATACCGTTTGGGATCGAAGGCATCAAGCAGGACTGCATCGGTATAATAGCTCGAAACGGCTTTGACAGCATCTTTGTTCTTTACACGAATCGCCTTTATGGTCTTGACGTTGAACCATTGGAGCGAATCGCAGAAACCCGGGGTCTCGTCGCCGTGCAGTTGTATCCAGTTGAAAAAACCCTGTTCGGTGAGACCTTTGATCTGCTCGACTTCGGCGTTGACAAAGACCGCAGCGATATCGACAAAAGTCGGCAGCTTGTTTATGATCTCAAGTGCCTCGTCGGGCGAGATGAATCTCGGGCTTGGTGGATAGAAATTAAATCCGAGGATATCGGCACCCATATCGACCGCAGCCTTAGCGTCCTTCAGGTTAGTTATTCCGCATATTTTTACTTTTATTGCCATAATTCAGTTATTCATTTTTTTTATATTGAGTTTATCTAAGAATTCGAAACTTCAATGAGCTTTTCAAGAGCGGCGCCGGCACTTCCACTGCTTATGCTGATATCTGCGAGTTTGACGGCGTTTTTAAAATCGTCGGCAAGGCCGGCGACGATGATCGCAGCAGCCGCGTTCAACACGACAATATCTTTTTTTGGACCGATGTCCTCGACTGAAAGAATATCTTTTACTATCTTTGCATTGGCCTGGGCGTCACCGCCTTTAAGATTTTCGAAATCGACAACAGCAAATCCCAAATCGGCAGGATCAATAGTACTGTCTGAAATAACACCATTTTTTAACTGCAGAATTTTCGTCGGTCCCATAGTGCTTATCTCGTCCAGTCCGTCGCTGTGGACAACCATGGCGCGGGTCACTCCGAGGACTCTAAGAGTTTCGATTATCCGCTTCATAAGAGATTCTTCCGGCACGCCCATAACCTGTGCGCCGGCGTTTGCGGGGTTTGCCAGCGGGCCGAGGATATTAAAAACTGTCCTGAAGTCGAGGCTCTTTCTGACGGGCTGGACATATTTCATTGCGGGATGAAATTTCGGAGCGAACATAAAACCGATATGAGCTTCGCGGATACATTCCGCCACTTTTTCCGGGCCCGGTTCTATATCGACACCGAGAGCGGCAAGTACATCGGCCGAACCGCATTTGCTCGTAATGCCGCGGTTGCCGTGCTTTGCAACATAAGCGCCGGCTCCGGCAGCGACAAAAGCCGCCGCGGTCGAGATGTTGAAGGTCTTGAGCCTGGCGCCGCCTGTGCCGCAGGTGTCGACAAGATCATCGATCCCGGTCTCGACATGAACGGCATGGTCACGCAATGACCGCGCAAGACCGGCAAGTTCGTTTACCGTAGCGGTTTTTGCACGCATTGCAGCAAGAAATGCCGCTATCTGAACATCGGAGACTTCGCCTTCGAAAATAGTATCGAGAAGATTTTTTGCCTGGCCGAACGAAAGGTCGCTTCCTTCCAGCAGTATTTCCAGGTACTCGGTTATCTTTGCCATTTTTGCCTCCTTAATCTATTTGGCCTCAGACTGGACCTCAGCGCCGGCTGCGATATTTATTATGTTCTCGATGATCTTTCCACCGGTGGGGGTCAGTATGCTCTCGGGGTGGAACTGCACACCGAAAACGGGGAACTGCCGGTGCTGGACGCCCATGACAATACCTTCGAAATCGGCGGTTTGTTCGAGACACTCCGGCAGGGTAACGGCACAAAGACTGTGATAGCGGCCTGCCTGGAGCGGGTTTTCAAGACCGGCGAAGACACCCTTGCCGGTGTGTGTGATCCTCGACGGCTTTCCGTGCATAACCGCCGGAGCATGACCTACCTTGCCGCCGAAATACTGAATGATGGACTGATGTCCGAGGCAAACACCGAAGATAGGGAGCTTGTCCTTAAAGTACCCGATCGCCTCAAGCGAAACACCGGCGTCATCGGGATTGCCCGGGCCGGGAGAAATAAGCAAAAGATCCGGGGCAAAATCTTCGGTAACTTTTATCAGCTCAGCAAGCGGAGTATCGGCACGGTAAACCTTCGTGCGGCAGTTACGTTTGCCGAACTCATCGACAAGATTATACGTAAACGAATCGAAGTTGTCGATGAATAATACTTTTATCTTTTTGGGTTCCATTTTTTCTGTCCTTTTATATTCCTCTTATGGCACGGAGGCAGGAACCGGCCTTGTGGTCGGTCTCCTGGAATTCGGTCGCCGGTACGCTGTCGTGAACGACCCCGGCCCCGACACGGATATATGCTGTACGGTCCTTAACCTGCAGGCTGCGGATAGTGATGCAGCTATCGAACTGGCCGTCGACGGTGAGGTACATCACGGCACCTCCGTAATAGCCCCGTTTGTTTTTCTCGAGCCGGCGGATTATCTTCATCGCCTCGATCTTGGGAGCGCCGGTAAGTGTGCCCATGTTCATGGTGGCAAGGTAGGCGCTGAGGGCATCGAAGTCTTCCCGAAGCTTGCCTTTTACGTTACTGACAAGGTGCATTACGGATTCGTATTTTTCGGCTATAAGCATTTCGTTGACGACTCTCGAGCCGGGATCGGCAACCCGGGCGATATCGTTTCTGGCAAGGTCAACAAGCATCATATGCTCGGCAAGTTCCTTGCGGTCAAGTTTAAGCTCGGCCTCATACCTGACATCGGTGTCGGGGTCTATTTTGCCGTTCTTTCTTCCCCGCGGTTTTGTCCCGGCGATGGGCCTGATCTCGACGCTTCTCGTATCGGTGCCGCTGACTCGCAGATTAAGTTCCGGGCTCGCTCCCATCAGGATCGTATTGCGTGTATTCAGGTAAAACATATAAGGTGACGGATTGAGCTTTCGCAGGCGAAGGTAAACATCCAGCGGTTCGTCGGGACACGGCTCGGTTATGGTTCTGCTGAGGACGACCTGGAAGATGTTGCCGTCTACGATATGCTTCTTGGCGGTCTTTACCATCCGCTCGTAGTCGGGTTGTTCTGTGTCGGTGCCGGCCGAGGCAAGCGTATCGGTAAATTTTTTCGGCTGGGGCGGCGCTGCTTTTGCCGTCTCGAAATAATGTTCGAAACACGCCTGGGCCTGTGCGATGATCTCGTCCCGGTCGTCGTCGGTTATCATCACATTTACGATGACGTAACCTTTCGACTCGGCGTGGTCCAGCAGGAAGATGTTGTCGGCAAAGTAAAGCTCATAGTCGGGATTGTTAAGGATGTCGCTTTTATTGGGGGGCAGTTTCTCGAACTGGTCGATGAAGTCGTAGCTCAGTGCCCCGAGCAGGCCGCAGGTGATCCGGAATGGTTTTTTCGCTAATTCGAAGGCAAACGCCACCGCTCGAAGAACATCCATCTGGTTGGTGCTTCTTAAGCGTGATTCCTCGTCGACGGTTTGTTCGATATGTTCGAGTTTTCCGCAGATACTTTCATCAGTAAAATCGACCGACTCACAGAAATCGAATCTGCTTTTATCCGATGACAGATACCGGATCATCCGCCGGCCGGCCGAACTCAGGGCTTTTATAGTAAAATCGGCGCCCGCTCCGGTAAGATAAAGGGCAGGATCCGCGGTGCCGAAACTTAAGGTGCCGGTCCGGTCCTCCGCGAGATGCTCGCGGGATTCGAACAGACAGCTATCCTGCTTTCGGCCATAATCCGAAAGCCTGGCGAAAAACTCTACCGGGCAGGTGATGTCAATTTCCTTTACGACGGGGATTATCTGACCTGCCTTTGCGGCATATATAAGCTCTTTGTACTCGTCCATATCGTTACCCCTTGTGTATTCTGGAGTTATACTATTCAATTCATTCAATAAAGCAATAAAAAAATCGCGACCCATTTTCTAACAGGCCGCGATTAAAAATCCGATAATTTCTTTGATCAATATAAAACCGTACCGCTACCTGTCGAGTATTTCACCTCGCCAGGCCCACCAATTACTGTGATTGCGGTAATAGTTTCTCATAACCATATATTAAACCAGATCTGTGGAAATTTGTCAAGAAAAAAATAGCACAAAAATTTTATATTACTAACAGGCTAAAAGACCAGATCAGGCATTCTACAAGCGTAAGACCGCTGTGAGAGGGGTCCTGTGAGATTCTAAGGGCTGTTTCAATATCCAATCGAGGGATGTTAAAGAAAAAGGGCTGGGAGTCGTAAACTCACAGCCCTCTAATCGTAACCAAATTGTGCTAACTTTATGAACTGCAAGGCCAAATAGTCACATTTACTTTTTTTTTACCACCTTAGTCTATAACTCTAATC
>CBDUSK010000094.1:0-6296 GCA_965369915.1 uncultured Phycisphaerae bacterium | reverse complement strand
AGCGATCTTTTTCATAAAGATGTGCCGGACGATTTCATATTGGATATTTTTTCCACGATGCGACAAGCACAACAACATCAATATCAAATTCTTACCAAAAGAGCGAAAAGACTGGCGAAATTGTCGCCTGAGCTACCCTGGCGGGAAAATATATGGATGGGTGTTACCGTTGAAGCTGCGGATTATAAAGACCGGATCGATTACCTGAGATACACGGGAGCAAAGATCAAATTCTTATCGCTTGAGCCATTGTTAGATGATTTAGGAGAACTTAATCTCGATGAGATCGACTGGGTAATTGTTGGTGGAGAATCCGGGCCTGGAGCAAGACCGATAGAAATCGGCTGGGTCAGGAATATAAGGGAACAATGCCTTGCTCAAAATGTGCCCTTTTTCTTTAAGCAATGGGGTGGTATAAACAAGAAGAAAGCCGGCAGACTATTAGACGGCGAAACCTGGGGTGAAATGCCAATTGACTTTCGAGATAATATGTATGCTTGAAGCTGTTTTTATGTCCGGGCAGTTTGGATAGAAAAACTTATCTGTAGAATGAGTATTTGGGAAAAGTAATGGATAAAGACAACAGTGAATTAAGGTCGATGAGTTTAGGCGATCATCTCGAAGAGCTGCGGGCCCGGCTGATACTGATAATATTAGGCGTGGTCGTAGGGCTCATCATATGTCTTTTCTTCGGCAGGTACCTGGTCGATATCCTGACCATCCCGTTTGCCAAGGCGCTGGGTTCGCCGGACGTGATCGGGAAACTTCAGGCTATCCAGCCTGCGGAAGGGTTTTTGGTATATATTAAGGTCTGTGCTTTCTTCGGCCTGCTAATTACCTCGCCCTGGGTCTTCTGGCATACCTGGGCGTTCATCTCGTCGGGACTTTATAAGCACGAAAGAAAATATGTCCATGTCGTAGTGCCCTTAAGCGCAGCGCTTTTTATAACAGGTTCGGTATTTTTCATGGCGGTCATCGCGCCCTTAGCGTTCAGCTTTTTTATCAGGTTCAATGAGCGGTTGGCACTTGCCAGCAACTGGACGTTTCAAAATTATATCAATATGGTCCTGATGCTGACGTTGGTGTTCGGGATAGCTTTTCAGCTTCCTATCGCCATCGTATTCGCCGAGCGGATGGGACTGGTTTCTATAGAACAATTGAGTAAGGGACGGAAATTCGTGCTCTTAGGGCTCGTGGTAGTCGCGGCGATGGCAACGCCGCCGGATGTGATATCACAGGTCGCATTAGCGGTCCCGCTGTACGGGCTCTTCGAATGCAGCATACTGTTCTGCAGGCTTACCCGGAGACGTAAGAAATAAAAGGACGCCTGCCCGGGCTAATCGCTGTCGGTAGAGTCCGAGTCATCGCTGACCGCATCGTCGATCGACTTTTTAGTATCTTCGGCAATGTCGTCGACGTCGTCCTTTGCTTCTTTAACGCCTTTTTTGAACTCGGTGATGCTTTTTCCCAGGCCCTTTGCGATCTCAGGTAAGCGGCGTCCAAAGATCAACAACGCGATCACAAGTACAATGATCCATTCCCATGTACCCGGCATTCCGAACGCAAGAATGTTAAATGTCTGCTCAGTCATCTGAAAATCCCTTACAAGTTAAACGGTAAAACTCAAACGAACACATTGTACTTAGTGGCGCTTGGCGGGTCAACAATAAAATTCGGAGCTTAGTTCAGGAAATCGGATTGACTCAGGGTGGGGAATAGTATACACTGCAGTTTTGGGTTAGGTAATCCATTTAAACTGAGATTCTATGTCAGAAAAAAGAGAAGAATGCGGGATTTTCGGTGTTTTTGGGGACCCGGAAGCCGTACAAAAGACTTATCTCGGGCTTTACAGTCTTCAGCACCGCGGCCAGGAATCGGCAGGAATAGCGTCCAGCGACGGCGAAATAATCGCCTGTTTTACCGGCATGGGGCAGGTTGGCAGGGTATTTCGCTCAACCCGTAAAGTGCTCGAGAAACTTGCCAACCCGATAGCGATCGGGCATGTGCGGTATTCGACCGCGGGATCGAGCAGCCAGACAAACGCCCAGCCGCTGCTTAGCGAATATTCACGCGGGCAGGTCGCTGTGGCGCATAACGGCAATTTAATAAACGCATCTCTTTTGCGGGATGAATACGAGGCATACGGGCATATCTTCAAGTCCACAAACGACACCGAGATAATCACTCACCTGCTGGCAAAGCCCACGCATGTAGACAAGCCCGACCCGCTGGGGCATGTTCTTAATCATCTTCAGGGCGCATTTTCGATCCTGTTTTTGTTTTCGGACCGCATAGAGGCCGGCCGTGACCCCTACGGGATACGGCCTTTGAGTATCGGCAGATACAAAAACGGCAGTTACTGCGTCGCCAGCGAAACCTGCGCCTTCGATGCAACCGATGCTGAATATATTCGGGACGTCGAGCCCGGTGAGATCGTTACCCTGAACAAAGACGGGCTGAAAAGCAGGTTCTTTATAACGCCCGGAACCGTAACACCGGGGCACTGCTTATTCGAACATGTGTATTTCGCAAAACAGAGCAGCCTCATCTTCGGCGAGAACGTACACGAAGTCCGAAGAAAATGCGGCGGGCAATTGGCTCGGGAACATCCCGTAAAAGCTGACGTAGTGATCCCCGTGCCGGATTCCGGAACCTCGGCGGCAGTGGGATACGCCAAGGAAAGTAATACACCGTTCGATATGGGTTTTGTCCGCAGCCATTATATCGGCAGGACATTTCTGTCGCCAACCCAGGCCCTGCGGGACCAGGGCGTAAAACTAAAACTGACCGTAGTAAAAGAAGTTGTAAAAGATAAGCGTGTTGTCGTTGTGGATGATTCCATCGTCCGGGGAACCACCACAAAAGGCAAGATCCGCTCGCTCCGCCAGGCAGGGGCCAAAGAAATACATATGCGCGTCGCATGTCCGCCGATAAGATTCCCATGCTTTTACGGCGTGGATTTTCCGACTAAAGAAGAACTGCTCGCCAACAACCGCACAATGGATGAAATCAAGGACTTTCTTGAAGTCGACAGCATAGGGTACATCTCATTGGAGGGACTGCTTTCATGCATGTCGTTACCTTCGGACCATTACTGTACGGCCTGCTGGAGCGGACAATATAAGATACCTGTCAGCACAGCAGTAAATAAGTTCTCAATGGAACGTCACCAGATGCAGCTTTTTGACGAAGTGGAATAGTGTTATGTCTAAGGCTAAATTTGTCAGTTATGAAGAGTCCGGTGTGAACATCGACGCTAACGACGCAATGGTCGATCGCATCAGCAGGTGTGTCGCAGGGACGCATGGTCCAAGGGTAATAAACCTTAAGAACGGTTTTGCAGGTCTGTTTCGGCTCGATTTTAACGAAAAGCTCTTTAAAAAAAATTACAAAAACCCCGTACTTGTCGCGTGTACCGATGGAGTGGGCACAAAGATAATGATCGCCCATGCCATGAAAAAATTTAACACCGTCGGTATCGACCTCGTCGCGATGAGCGTCAACGACATGGTTGTTCAGGGCGCGGTGCCGTTATTTTTCCTGGATTACTTAGCTGTCAACAAGCTTGTGCCGGGGAATATAGCCGAGATGGTGGAAGGTGTTGCAAAAGGCTGTAAGCAGGCAGACTGTGCGCTGTTAGGCGGTGAGACGGCGGAGATGCCCGATATATACCGCAAGGGCGAATTTGACATGGCAGGTTTCGCCGTCGGCGTGGTCGAACGCGATCGCATCATCGATGGAAGCGGTGTCAGTAAAGGTGATATCATACTCGGCCTTGCTTCCAACGGCCTGCACAGCAACGGCTTTTCGTTAGCACGGCATATTTGCTTTAAGCAGCAAAAGCTCAAAGCTGCCGATGTAATAAATGAACTTGGCGGAGCAACTATCGGTGATGTCCTGCTTGAGCCGACGCGTATTTATGTTAAGCCGATAGTAAAGCTTCTTTGGCAGTACAAAGTCAAAAAGATAGTCCGCGCAATGGCTCATATCACCGGCGGCGGGCTTGTGGGGAACATCCCGCGTGTGCTGCCGAAATCCTGCAACGCGGTCATTAAAAAATCGAGCTGGCCGGTGCCGAAGATTTTCCAATATCTGCAAAAAGCAGGCCCGGTCGAAGAGCAGGAAATGTTCCGGGTATTCAACATGGGCATCGGATACATTCTGGTCGTAGCGCCGGACTTTGCCGTTTCGATCGTGAAAAAACTCAAAAAATACGGTGAAAAAGTCTATAAGATCGGCACCATTCAGACAGGGGCCGGAAAAGTCGTCCTCAAGTAAATGCCTTTGGCGGCCCAGATCAAACCAAAAATGCTGCTTAAATAAAGAAAATATGATATTATGACGATTTAATCTTTTGAGTGACCAATGTTGGAGAACTCAATGGAAAGATCGGCGGTCAAAACTTTATCCGGTGCAATTACGGCAAGGCCGGTGTATGGCAAGATCTCAGCGGCGGCGGCTCTGTACATCGCATTAAGCATATATCTGTACCTTCCTTATTTGAACCATTTCAAAAAGCTCGAATACCTGATCCTGATAAATTCCGCGATCGGCGCGCTGGGCTGTTTTGTTCTGTCGCGGCGATGGCTCGATGCATTCGCCGCGCAATTAGTTGCAGGAGCAGTTTATGGTTTCTCACCATTCGCTCTCGGTTTCGCGGCATATCATCCACTGGCCGGGGTGCCCCTGGCAGCGGTTGGCTGGCTGTTCTGCCCGGCAGTGTATTACCATGTGGGAACGAAAAATACCCTCCGGGAAAAAATTATCGCTTCTGTTCTGGCCACGATACCTTTTGTATTTACCGTGCTGTTTTTTTTGCTATGCGCCAAACCCGGATCCGTACATCTGTTCCCCATGCCCGTACAGCTTAAGCTCGACCCGGCAGGCGTAGGAGCATTGATCAGTCCCCTTGCTCTAAGGCCGCAAAAGTTCATCCCTGGATTTTACCATGTACCGCTTGCGGTCGGATTTCTCGGGCTTTTGATATGGTTCAAATCGGGCCGGTTCAAAATCTTATTGGTCGTGGCACCTGCGATACTGCTGTCTATGATCGATCCGGTATTTGAGGTCCCGCCGGTAGTGTGGGCACTGACGGTCATGCTGTTCGGAGCGATCGTGATAGGATTGGGGATGGAAGGACTGGCACTTGCAGGAAAAAAAGACAGCAAATGGATACTCCTCTGTATTCTAATGACCTGTGCAGTGGCGGCTTTTACACTGATATTTTCTTTCGAACTGGGTTTTATTTATCGTCAAACCACAAGGATACATGCCCTGGCAATAGTCCTGATGGGGATCATATACCTTCTGGCCGAGTCGAATTATCGGGCGAATCTGTTTCGCTGGTCACTTTTATGCGCGGGCATCGGGGCCGATCTGCTCCTGGGCGCAAGATATCTGATCGATGTGATATTTTAACTGCCCGGGCGGCTTAGCGGGACGGGACTTCCAGGCCGAGTTCGGTGAGAACCTTTTGCATATCCTCCCAGACCTTTCTCCGATTCTCCGGCGAGTAGCTTCTCAGCAGGTATGCCGGGTGATAGGTAGCCATCAGCTTGATGGGTTTAGCCGTCATTGAAGGATAGTATTCGTGGAATTTACCTCGCAGTTGCCCTATCGGTTTATTTGTTTCCAGCAGTGTCCTTGCCGCGTGGGCACCTAAAGCTACGATTATTTCGGGTCCTATCATTTCTAATTGCTGCTGCAGGAACGGCAGACATTTGATTATCTCATCCGGCTTCGGATCGCGATTATCCGGCGGACGGCACTTCAAAATATTACAAATATAAACATCACCGCGTTTCAGGCCCATGGCAATTATTATCTTGTCTAAAAGCTGCCCTGCCCTTCCGACGAATGGCCTTGCCTGTGCGTCTTCATCGGCTCCGGGAGCTTCGCCGACAAACGCGATCCTGGCAGAAGGGCTGCCTTCGCCGGGCACTGCATTTTTCCTCGAACCGCTGAGTTCACACCGACAGCATTTGTTGACAACGCCAGCGATCTCTTTAAGTCCGGTGCTGCTTCCGGTCGATACAGCTCCCTCGGTCTCGAATTTAAGTTCTGGATCTGCCTGCAGGCTTTCGTCAGATTCGCCCTTTAATCCGAATCCGCCCGTAAAGAACATATCCATCTCGGCGTGCTGGCGAACGACTTTATTAATGTCTGTGTCTTTTTTTTCCATCACAGCCGATTGTAATGTTATCTTTATATTTTCGCAATAAAAAAAGGCGATTGTCAGCAACAAACGCCCTTTTAATATCTATCGCCAATTTCTCATCGAAGCGGTGAGTGCCTGA
>CBDUSK010000093.1:0-6301 GCA_965369915.1 uncultured Phycisphaerae bacterium | reverse complement strand
TCTAAATAAACCGATAGACCCGGACGTTCTTCTGGCAGAGATCGAAAAAGTCCTTCCATAAAAAAACCTGATTGTTATTTAGAACAATAAAACTTAGTTGTATATACCATCATCGGCACAAACATGACAAAATATGCTTGATGGAAGTGATAAAGTTTTAGGATTCAGATAGCTGGATAGTATTCATGATAGATCAAAAAAAAGGCGAGTTAACTGCCTGGATAAGGCTTTGTGTCGGAGTGGTTTTGATACAGACCGGATGTAACGGTCTCTCAGGTCGTAATATGGAACTTAAGGATTTAGATAACCCTGATCCCATTGTCAGAGTTATGGCAATCAAATGGGCCGGTGAGAATAAGCTGTCAAGTGCAGTTCCACAGTTAGTGGATCTTTTACAACACGAGGACAGATCAGTGCGTTTCTATGCCATTGGAAGTCTCAAACGAATTACAGGCACGGATAATGGTTTTGATTACAAGGCTGGTCCGAAAAAGCGCGCCGCTGCCGTCCAACGCTGGCAAGAATCCATTAAATCAAATAAATCATCCAACTATGAAAACTGATATAAAAAAACAAAAAAACTCTATGCATACTATGATCCAGTTGAATATATGCGCAAATCCGGAGTACCTTTGTGTCGCTCGCGCAGCCGTTCGCCAAGTCGCGCAAATAAGCGGATTTAAAAAAAGCGAAACTGAACAGATCACACTGGCTGTAGTCGAGGCCCTGACAAATGTGATCCGTCACAGTTATGGCGGACCATGCGACAAACCCATTGTTATTAAATTTAATAAGATCAATTATCCCGATGAAAAAAAAGCGGCTTTGGAAATCATCATTCGTGATTTCGGTGAACAGGTTGACCCAAAAACCATTGAAGGGCGAGATCTCGATGAGGTCGAGCCAGGCGGCGTTGGTGTGCACATTATGCAATCTATCATGGACGAGACCGAGTTCAAACAAGCTGAAGATCGTGGTATGCTGTTGCGGATGATAAAGTTTATAGAATAGATCAAAAAATCAATATTTAAGAACAGTGAATATTAATCATGACCAATGACCAAAATTGTCCCGAGAATGTAATAAAAGCGATACAACACCGCGACCAGGATGTGATTATGGAACTGGCAGGGGAAATAGACATGAAGTGTTCCGCAAAGATAAAAGATAAATTCAAAGAGATCTTCCGCCAGAAACCACACAGCGTTATCGTTGACATGACAGAGGTTACTTTTATGGATTCGAGCGGATTGGCTGTTTTAGTCGGAGCGTTGAAGCGGTCCCGTATTAATAATAGTGAACTAAAACTCGCAGGCTTGACAAAGGATGTCAGAGATATTTTCGAGATTTGCAGACTGGAAACAATTTTTCAATTTTTTGATACTACCGATGAGGCCTTGCTAAAATGAAAGATCCGGATCCCGTATCAGAGACTCTTCCGAAAACTAACGGTTCGCACAGATATACAAACTTGGGACGGTTTATAATAAAAGCTGTGTGTAAATTCTTTTCAATGTTGGGCGGCATGTATTTATTGCTCGGCGAAGCAACCTCTATTACTGTAAAAGGATTCTTCACACCAGAGCAGCAAATAGGTCGCAGTTCGTTATTCGCTCAGATGGTTCGTGTTGGTGTAAGAGCGATCCCCATCGTGTTTCTCGTTCAAATGTCCATAGGAATGATAGTTCCTTTGCAGATCTTCCCAAAGCTCGACGAGTTTGGCCAGGGCGAACAGATCGCAACCATAAACGCGATTTCCGGTTTTCGAGAATTTGGCCCCCTGATGACCGCTATCGTACTCTGTGGTTTTGCAGGCGCCAGCATCGCCGCTGAGCTTGGCACTATGGTCACCGCTGAAGAGATCGAAGCTCTCGAAGCCTCTGCAATAAGCCCGGTTCGATTTTTGGTCCTGCCCCGCCTGCTCGCAACGTTTATTATGACCGTAATGTTAACTGTGATCGCAGACGTGGTTATAGTCGCCAGCGGCATGTTAACTGCTTACAAACTCGGAATTGATCCAGACACTTATCTTCAGCTGACTTTTGAAGCTGTTGGCGTTAGCGGTTTTGCAACCGGACTGGTCAAAGCCGGCGTCTTTGGGCTGCTGATCGGTTTGATCGCATGCTTTCTTGGACTCTCTGTCAAACCCTGGCAGGGAAGTGAAGGTGTCGGCCGCGCTACAACAAATACCGTTGTCTACTGTATTGTTGCCATTATCGTTGCTGACGCCGTCTTTACTTTAATTTTCTATTCGTATGGTTTATTTGATTAATATGCTCGAAATAACGGATAAAGGCTATGCCTGAAAATACCCACAAAAATCCTGTTATTGAAATACACCAGCTGGTAAAAAATTTTGGTTCCCAGCGGATATTGGATGGTATTGATCTCGACGTATATCCCGGTGAAATAATGGTCGTCATGGGCGGCAGCGGTTGCGGAAAGAGCACATTGCTGCGACATCTCATTGGTCTGCTCACTCCGGATAAAGGAAGCATCAAGTTATTCGGTAAAGAAATTACCGCTCTGGGGCAAAAAGAACTAAACGAAATCCGAAAACAGTTTGGTATTCTGTTTCAATCCGGAGCTCTGTTCAACTCCCTCACTGTCGGCGAAAACGTTGCTTTGTTATTGAAAGAGCACACAGACCTCGACGAATCTACTATTGAAATAATAGTAAAAATAAAGCTGGAACTTGTTGGCTTGCGCAAACATGCCGATAAAATGCCCGCACAACTCAGTGGAGGCATGAAAAAACGAGCCGGCCTGGCCAGGGCTATTGCCCTTGATCCGAAAATTTTGTTTTATGATGAGCCCAGCGCGGGACTCGACCCTGTCACCAGCGCTGAGGTCGATCAACTGATCATTGATTTGACAAAGAAACTTCGGGTTACAAGCGTTGTTGTTACTCACGAGATGAACTCCGCTTTTACAATAGCTGATAGAATGTGTATGTTGGATCAGGGGAGGATTATAAAAACAGGTTCACGTCAGGAATTTGAAGCCTTGCGTGACAGTGATCCCGAAAAATTACAAAGCCAAAAAGATAAGTTGATACGCCAATTTTTAAGAGGCGATGCACAAGGGCCCATTACTGATCGCAAAATATCCAGCGATTATGAAGATGACCTTCTAATGGTTAGTGTAAAAGATGAACAATAGCAAAATATTTTATATTTATTGACACTTATTATGGAATAAAGATATGGCAAAGAAAACCCGCAATGAAATCTCGATCGGCATAACCTTTTCGGTTGTACTTGTCCTGACAATTTATCTCGTGGTAATGCTGGCTGATTGGTCCAGCTTGTTCACGTCCAAACAGCAGGTCACCGTCAGAATTCCCTACAAGGTCGGCTTAAAAGGACTAACCAAAGGTAGTGCTGTAAATATTGGCGGCGTTAAGGTCGGTACTATTACCAAAACTGCGATCAAAAAAATGAACCTCAACCCAACTGATAATAATGATGTCTATGTGTTCTTCACCATGAAGATACCTCAACAATATCAATTGAGGACCGATTGTGTACTCTTGCCGCAAAGCGGTGTCCTGGGAGGACAGGTCGTATTGTCAATTGAGGATTTAGGACAGCAAGGGGACATCATTAACAATGGTCAAACTGTCGACTTACTACTCGCCGACAGTGTAATGGACGCACTTAAACGTGAATTTAATCCGGATGACCCCGAAAGCTTTTTTGCCCGACTGACAAAGGATGTCTTTGAAATAACTAAGCGGATACGAGAGACGACCGTAAAAGTAAATTCCGCGCTGGAAACCGCACAAGCGGCGATAAAAAATATCAAGGAACTTGTCGAAGATGAACGAATCGAGTCAATTATTAGCAACATCTCAGAAGCCAGCATCAACCTCAAACTAACCACCCAGGAAGTCCGCCGAGCCCCATGGAAAGTCCTTTATAAACCAAAACAAAAAGAGTATAAGATACAGGCCCTTATCGATTCTGCCGGCGCATTTGCTGCTGGAGCTGAACGACTCGACAATACTGCTATGCGTTTAAATAAACTTGTAACTGCTTCTGATGGCAAATCCCAGCTTGATATAGACAAGATCAAATCAATGGTCTCCGAATTGGAAACTTGTTTCGAACAGTTCCAAAAAGCTGAGAAAAAATTCTGGGATGAGTTAAAGTAATACGCACGAGGAGTAGACTATCGCAACTGCACAATTGATTATTTCAGGACCCGAAGAAACCAGGCAGATATCGCTTGAGGCAAAAGGTGCAACATTAGGGCGGGGTTTCGACTGTGATGTAGTACTCGAACACATCAATATTTCACGCAACCACGCCAGGATTTACCAGGACCCGTTCGAGCGTTGGATCGTCGAGGACCTGGATAGCCAAAACGGGATATTTATTGATGGCAAACGTATAAAAGTCCATGCCGTTTTACCAAACCAGAAGATCACCATATATCCCTTTACCCTATCCATATCGCAGAAATATGAACAACAGATCGCACCGGATTTATCGACTCACACTAATGTTTTAGTTATAGACAAAGGCCTGGAAGAAGAAGTTGTCTCCTACGATGTTGATCGAGACAGCATTCTATCCGCAACGCTTATAAAACATCTAAACAATCTCACTACCCACCTGCTCGAATTGCAAAGTCCATCACAATTATATTCAGAAGCTTCCGGTTTTCTTGCTCAAATGCTGGATGCACTCGTGGCCTTCGTCAGGTTACCGCAAGGCTCCGACCCAATTGCTGACTCTCCCCAGGTCCTTACCTACTATTTCGGTAAAGCTGCAGCAGATCAATCCGTACCACCGCCGGCCTACTTCCATCTTTCCAAGCGGGTCCTCAATGCGGTCCGCTCAACGAATACCCCCATAATGGCAAGAAGCACCCCGTCGGTTGACGAACTACTTGTTTTGACTGTCGTAGATGAGGTCACACCTCATCTGGTCTTTGCCGCTCCGATAAACGTTTCCGATGAAACGGTCGACGTCCTCTATTTGGACATCCTCGAAAATAAATCGCCGAAAGAAATGTTTGACTTCGTCGAAGCCGTCGCCCGCCAGATATCCTCTGCTCAAAAAAGTCTCATTTTCTCAGAGGCAAAAGCTGAAAGACAAAAACTCGACCAACAATTGGCTTTGGCCCGTGACATCCAGTCCAAACTCATCCCGACAGAACCTGAGCACGGTTTTGATGTTGATGTAGCCGTTTGTTACGAACCTGCAATGTGGGTAGGTGGAGATTACTACGATGTTTGGGCACTGGAGGATGGCCGGGTAGCTTTTGCTGTCGGCGATGTTTCAGGAAAAGGACTGCCCGCTGCCATGATAATGTCTAACTTACAGGCTGCCCTCAGGACTACTATGAATTTCTGCACCGAACTGTCCACCGTCGCCGAACACGTAAACAAACACTTATGCCGAAGCTTACAGGATGAAATGTTCGTAACTCTTTTTCTCGGCTTGTTCGACCCTTCGATAAACAAACTCTCATACGTCAACGCAGGCCATCTCCTTCCTCTCATCATGGAACCTTCAGCTCCTGCCAAACCATTAGGCAAAGCAACAAACATACCGTTAGGCATCTTTACCGGCTCTTACGAAATGGCTGAAGAGATCCTTTGTCCCGGCACTGCTCTGCTGGTTGTCACTGACGGCATCACAGAGGCCGAATCTCCTGACAATGAAAGATTCGAAACGGAAAATTTAAACATTGCAATGACTGAATCTCAAGCAGCCTCTGCCAGAGAGCTTGTACAAGCCATCATAAAAAGCGTAACCGTTTTTCGAAAAAAGTTGCCCCAGCAGGACGACATTACTGTCTTTGCTCTCCTAAACCAAAAAATAACTCAAAACTAACTCTCCTGTGGGGTACGTTAACCCAACTTCCGCAGTTAGGGGTGTAGTTGCTAATGGCTCTTTTGGTCAAGAGGCTATGTTTTACGCTGTCAAAGTAATAGCAACGACATCTATTGATATATATAAGGATCCGTTGATGACGAAAAAAGCTCGTCGAGAGCTTATTAAACTTCGGGGAGCCGACGAACCGTATCGCCTGAAAGAAGGTAGTTTTCCGAAAATTAAATCATTAATTCAAAATAGTACTCTGACAAACCTCGATTAACAGAAAGATTTTTTCAATCAGATATTCCATCCGGTGTCAAACGTATGTTCAATCCTGTTTTTCGTGAAAATTTTTTAAGTCTTTGATATTACAAATCTTATGGATTCACGATTTTGGCGAATTTAACGGGGATGAGGCTTAGATGACCTTGTAGTACTATCTAACTACTGGCTCGGCGTCGGTCCGGAAG
>CBDUSK010000092.1:0-6314 GCA_965369915.1 uncultured Phycisphaerae bacterium | reverse complement strand
TCCGCGAATTTGCGGAACTTTCGAAGAAAGAACCAAGTGGCATCCGTGCCAGATGCCTGAAAGCATCTTAGCAAGAATAATCAGAGCAAGTTCTAATAAAGGAGATGTGGTATTAGACCCCTTTGCCGGTTCCGGTACAACAACAGTCGTTGCGATGAAATTAAATCGCAAATACGCAGGGATAGACATATCAAAAAAATATGTCAGGCAGGCACAAACCAGACTCGAACACGCCAAAAGTCAGTCCGTCGAAGGACAAGGCGATAAGAAATGGACCGAATATGCGGAAAAAGAGCTTAAATGGCTATATCATGAGAATCAAATTCCTACAGAAGAACTATTCGATAACGAATTTCTTCTTGATCTATTTACAGCTAAGTTTAACAAAAGAATAAATGAAGATGCAAATCTATATGATCAGAACGACATCAAAAGGCGTTTAAGGGGGATGCGGAAAAGCGGCAAACTTGGGCCTTTGGAGCGAGAGAAAAGCTCAAAAAATCTTAAGACATCAAAAAGAAAAATAACCGCCATCGGTAAATGACGGGTTAAATGGATCTATCGAATTGGGAACAAACAGAAAAAAAGGGATTTTGACGGTCGCAGCCGGTTTTTTGTTGTCGGCGGTAATTTTGACCCTGATCCAGGTACCGTTCGACATCGGCTGGCTGGCGTGGGTCGGGCTGGTCCCTTTTATTGTCGTTTGTTCGCCGGGGGCAAACCCATGGCGGCTGGTCTGGTTGTCTTATGTTATCAGTCTTTGTTACTGGCTTGGGAACCTTTACTGGATCGGATACGTTACAGTTTCCGGATATGTGGGCTTCTGCATCTATATGGGTCTGTACTGGCCGCTGCTGGCTTTGTGTGTTCGATATTGCAGAACAAAATGGGGCTGCGGCCCATTATTGCTGGTAATACCGTTGATCTTTGTCGGTGCCGAGGCCTGGCAGGGAATCCTGATCACGGGATTCAACTGGCGGCTGCTGGGGCACAGCCAGTACGCAAACATCAGGCTTATCCAGATGGCCGACATTTTAGGAGTGCCGGGAATCTCGTTCGCAGTGGCGATGGTCAACGGGCTTGTCTGCGGATTTGTGATCGATATTACAAAAGGAAAGATCTTCAGAGCTGTTAATTTCGTCAAGGCAGGGATAGTATTTTGCCTGATCATTGGGGCACTTGCCTACGGTCAATGGCGCATCGCCCAGAGCGAGGAATTTTTAGAAGCAGGACCCCTGGTCGGGTCAGTTCAGCCGAATGTTCCTTCGAATGTAAAAGAGGTCGCGGATAATGCAGCAAAGATACTTGAAGATCTTTTGGTGCCAAGTAAGGCATGTACCGATGCGGGGGCAAAGCTCGTCGTCTGGCCCGAAACGATGGTGCTTACGACAATGAACAAAAGTTACCTGGAACTTTGCCGGCCCGACAGTGAGCCGGCAAGGTTTCATACGACCATCTCGGAGCATGCTAAAGGCAAAAGTTATGTTTTGTTCGGAGCGCATGCGGCAAATATGGAGCTTGACGGGACCGAGTATAACACCAGGGAGAAGTTCAATTCGGCCTTTTTATATCGACCTGACGGACAGCAGGATGCCAAACGTTATGACAAGATACACCTGGTTCCATTCGGGGAATATATACCATTCAAAGAAAGTGCGAATTTTATCTATAAGCTTTTTTTGAAATTCAGTCCTTACGATTATGATTATAACCTGACACGCGGCGCCGATTATACGAGTTTTGAAATATCAAGTGATAATAAAACTTACAGATTCGGGGTCCTTATCTGTTACGACGATACCGATCCTAAGGTTACACGTAAAATATCGGTTGAAAAGGGACGGAAAAAAGCTGACTGGCTGGTCAATATCAGTAATGACGGCTGGTATGTCCGGTACAAAGACGGCAAGGTTCTGCCGAGTGTCGAGTTGAGCCAGCGAACGGTGATCACAGCCTTTCGGGCGATCGAGAACAGGATAAGTATAATTCGCAGCGTAAATACCGGGATAAGCTGCCTTATCGACTCTGTCGGGAGGATACGGGACGGCTTTATCAGCGGAGATCTGCCTGTTAAAGCAATGGACCGTCAGGGCCTGGGCGGGTGGTTCGTCGACAGGATCAATTTGGATAAGAGGGTAACTTTTTTTAGTAAACATGGGCAGTGGCTGGGTTTTTGCTGTGCAGGGGTATGGGTTTTTGTCATAATATCGGCTTTAAGGCAAAATATCAGAAGACGCAAATCGGGAGGTATGTGATCAATGCAGAAGTTGTCTTTTATCATGTTATGTGTAACGTTTCTGTTGTACGGCTGCGGTGAACAATTAGGCGGGTTTGAAAGTAACATCAAGCCTGACAACATGTACGGCATGAGGGACCGGGCGATAGACATTGTCCGAAAAGGCCTGGCAGACCAAAGCGCTCTTATCAAAAGTCATGCGATCGAAGTCGTTGCCACCACAGGCAGGGGCGAACTGATGCCGATAGTTACGGGACTGCTGAAGTCCGATTCTATCAGTGTCCGGTTCACGGCGGCGATAGCAATTGGAGATATGAAATATTCGCCGGGTGAATTTGCGGTAAAACGATTGCTGGACGACGCCGATGAGAACGCAAGGATAGCGGCAGCTTTCGCGATGACAAAGATCGGCAGGAAGAACTTTGACAGTATGATACGTAATGCGGTAAAAAGTAAGAACCAGACCATACGTGCCAATGCCGTAATGTTACTGGGTAAACTTGCAAATGCAAAAGATCTGGATTTGCTGTATTGGGCACTTCGCGATCCGGATTCAAGTCGTAAAATTCGTCTTCAGGTAATTGAAGCGATCGCAATGCTGGGTGATGAGAGAATCTATAATAAAATATTATCCCTGTCAATAAGTAAATATGACAAAGTTATGTCTATCATGGCAATGGGCGCCCTTGGTACCGAGGACGCAAAAAACAGACTAATAACAATGCTCGACGATGAAGTGCCGGAAGTTCGGCTCTGTGCCGCTCGACAACTCGGACGACTCGGGGATCCAACCGGACAAATAGAAGTGTTGGAGTATTTTAAGGAAATAGCACCCGGTTTAGATCCGATCAGACGTAATGAGGCAAACGTATTTGCGGCTATGGCAATCGGACAGATCGGGACCAGGGAACTGGTCAAATATTTGCCCAGGCTTTTGAAAAGCCGGTCCAAGAAAGTACAGCTCAGTGCATCACGGGCAGTTCTTCTGCTGACGCGATGAATCAAATTATGGTGTTGTGCGAAAGAAAATAGGTAACAGTACGATGAGCCGCTGGTTTATGTAAGGTTTTATTTTTAATAGAGTTAACAAAAAAGTGTGTTTAACTGAAAAAAACAGCCGATAATATACATAGCTGACTGACGGGTTTTGGTCATTAAATTAGGAAAACTATAGAACATATTCTGAATTATCAGGGTACATAATTCAGTCAAGAGTCCCTGAAATGACAGGTTGACCGCAAAATGGCAAGTTTTCCGCAAGCATTTACAGGATAATATTTTAGGTAGACCTAAAAATAACTTGACCTTAAAATAATAGTAGCGTAAAATCCCGAATGAAATTTTGTCGTTGGAAATAGCTCCTGGTAGACGGTGAAAGCTGTTTCCTATGGGATAATTACTTCTATCGATGTGTGGCTTAGTCATTAGTAGAGGAGTTTGTTTTGAGTACTTTCACTAAGGTTTTTATCGTATTGTTGTCATTATTTTCAATTTTCCTGTGCGGTACCGTTGTCACTTATGTCGGTAATGTAAACAACTATAAAGCACTTTTCGAGGATCAAAAAGCCCTTAACCAGTCACTTACCTCAGAAAACACAAGTCTTAAGCGTCAATATAATGAAAAAGTGGCTTTGATGAAAGAGCAGGAGAAGAAGCTTACTGAACGAATCCAGCAGTTTGAGGATGACAACAGCAAACTGGCAGTTGATCTTCGTAAGTCCGAAAGGATGAGCCTGGAATATCAGGGCAGGGTAAATAGCTGGGCAGGGATATTGACAAGTTTTGAGCAGACCATAGCAAACCTCGAACAGTCCCTTAAGCTGACACAGGAACAATTAAACAAGGCTCATTCCGAGGGGATCAAGGACCGAAAGGAACTTAATGAGATCACGGCAAGTTTTTACGAAAAGATAGTCCAAAGGGACTCTCTCAAAGCCGCCAACAGACGACTTCTCGAGCAGAAAACAGATCTGGAAGAGCGTATGAATCAAATCATGGGCCCTGATACTTTAGACGCCCGAGCCGCAGAACCGGTAACTCCTGATATAGATTCAGCAAGACCGGGTGTATTTTTCGGAAGCGCCGACCTGAACGGTCTGATAACCGAAGTAGGAGAATCGATGGTAACTATATCCATCGGCTCAGCGGACGGTGTTAAAAAAGGCATGGTGTTCCACGTTACACGCGGAGACGACTTCATTAGTGACATTTTAATAACAGACGTAGATATAAACAAATCGGCAGGAGTACTCGACCTTGTACAGCAGCAGCCGCGAATCATGGACAATGTAAGTACAAGGCTGTAAAACCATGAGCCCGACAAAAAAAATAATTGCTCCAAGCAATCTTTATACCGCGGTTTTGGCGTTAGCGACCGGAGTGGTTCTTGCCACCGCAATATTCGTAGCGTTTAAATGTTTCGCTGATTACGGAACAATATTTAAGATCGTGGAGGCAGCACGTTAGTCGAAAGAAGCTTTTTACTCGGTTTAATAATCCGGGCGAGATGCTTTAAACAGCCTCCTTTATCCTAATTGAAGGGAGTCAGAGTGATACTGGACACGATTTTAGGCTGGTTTAGCGTGGACATGGGTATTGACCTCGGGACCTGCAATACCCTTGTGTGTGTTCGTAATGAAGGTATTGTTCTAAATGAGCCCTCAGTAGTGGCAGTTCGCCGAGGCACGAACATCGTGCTCAACAACGGCGAGGCCGTGGGCTTAGTAGCACGTGAAATGTTAGGCAAGACCCCTGGTTCCATCTCAGCAATCCGACCTCTCAAAGACGGTGTCATCAGCGACTTTGAGATCACCGAGGCGATGCTGGGTTACTTTATCCGGAAAGTTCACGGCCGGGGCGGTCTTGTCCGTCCACGAGTAGTGATCGCGGTACCCAGCGGGATCACAGCAGTGGAACGCCGGGCAGTAATTGACAGCGCCGAACGCGCCGGAGCACGAAAGGTTTACCTCGTTGACGAACCAATGGCGGCAGGGATCGGGGCCGGGCTGCCGATCACCGAACCAACCGCATCGATGATCGTCGACATTGGCGGCGGAACAAGTGAAGTGGCTATTATGAGCCTGGCGGATATCAGTAACTGCCAATCCATCCGAATCGGAGGCGATGATTTTGACGAAGCTCTGATAAGTCATCTCAAACGTACCTATAATCTTTTGATCGGAGAACCGAGAGCCGAACAAGTAAAGATCCAAATCGGATCTGCCGCTCCCCTGGAACAGGAACTTACGATGGAGATCGCGGGCAGGGATACGATATCTGGGCTGCCCAGAAAGATAGTTATTACGAGCGAAGAGATACGTGAAGCACTTCGTGAACCTATCGCAGGAATCATAGAGACCGTAATGAGGACCCTGGAAAAAGCCGAGCCGGAACTGGCGGCGGATCTCATAGAGAACGGGATGCATCTATGCGGCGGCGGCTCATTGTTACGGGGAATGGAAACTGTCCTGTCAAATGCAACCGGTCTTAAGGTCATCCATGTTGAAGACCCAATGTCCTGTGTTGCACGCGGGACAAGCGTTTACCTTGAAAACCTTGAGGTCTGGAAAGACACTCTCGATCAAACAGGGTACTCGTGGGACTAATAGTTGCCGGTTTCGAGCATTCAGGCAGAAGTTTTCAAGGCTTTTAATTAATACTGTTACCAGTGCCCTCAGTGGCGCATAACATCTGTGGTTTCCCGTAAAATAATAATCCATGACATGGCACGCAAAAAAACCAAAGTATCCAAAGGGAAATTATTTTTATCACTGCTGACAGCGGGGATCATTCTTCTTTTACTTCCTCAAAGGCTTACCAAGGGGCTCAATTTTTTATTCATAGAACTCTTTAACCCGATATTAAGTATCGGTCGCAGTACCGGGGCGGAAGTATTCCGGCTGGTACCTTCGACGGAAGATTTTGTATCGAGAACCGAGCACGACAAACTCTGGACAGCTTATAATAATCTCCGAGCAGATTTAAGAGTCGAACACGAACGATATGAAAAACTCGCAAGGATCAGGAGCGGTCTTCCCCGGCCGGGCGCGGGACTTGTTCTTGCCGAAATAATAAACAC
>CBDUSK010000091.1:0-6318 GCA_965369915.1 uncultured Phycisphaerae bacterium | reverse complement strand
AGACATAAACGCGAGACCTTCATGCCGGTTTTACCCAGAAATGTGTATTGCATCGTCAATTCCTTTTTAAATTTGTTCCCTTTATAAATTATGGATTCTCCGGGTCTATGGGAAGAACGGATGTCAAGCCAATGGTTCCATCCAGCATTTTTTGTGCTTCTGTCCCAACCCTGAGATACCAATCGCTCGGAAGATCATATCCGTCGACGTTTAATGGCGCCTGGCCTGCTCCTACGGGGCAGTCCGCTTGTGTTTCAGCCATTTTGTACATGGCTGTTCCTTCATCAATAATCTTACAAAAATCACCTTGAACTGTCAAGGATTTTCGTTTTCGTAATATTTGGTTATAATACAACAAACTTCGTCCCTAAGCATATAAAAAATATGTCCGGGAAAACTATACACGGCCTCCCTGCCGGGACAGTTCGAAAAGTTCTAACACGTTTCACGTGGAACAAGTTTTTTGATCGGTTATCTTAACGGCTTGGTCGTAACAAAAAAATGTAAGATCTTTTGAATTTGACCTGCCAAATTTGCGGCTGAATTCGGTGTTATTCTATTTGTAATTTTAGAGACTGTCAGGGTTGGTTTGAGAACAATAATTGTTTAACTCCGCGGGGTTTAGGTTTACAGGTTTCCCTATTGATCGCTAATTAAGCTTATGTTTCACGTGAAACGTTTTCGAATATTTTGATTTTTTTGTGGTAATTTATGACGGCATGTGATAGATACCATTATTCTCGTAATTTATTAAAACCCCTTGTGCCGGCCGCAGGACAGGGAAGGTCTTAGTTTAAGGAGCAAAGGATGGCAAAGAAAAAACAGAAGCGCCCGCATCTTGGCAGGGGGCTTGAATCGCTTTTAGGGCCTGGGGCAGGTGCCGTCAAGCCAGATCTTTCCTCAACAGACAAAGAATTTATCTCTGGTTTCCCGCCTGATAAGGAGCTGATTAATTCGGCGAGGGGTCTTCCGATCGATCAGATCAGGCCCAATCCCTACCAGCCCAGAACAAGCTGGAATGATGATGAGCTGCGGGACCTTACCGAATCGATTAGAAGCAAGGGGCTAATTCAGCCAATCCTTGTGAGAAGAAAAGACGACTGCTTTGAGGTCATTGCCGGCGAAAGAAGGTTAAGGGCCGCAAAGCTTGCCGGCCTTGTAACGATACCGGCAATGGTCAGGCAGGCCGATGATTCTGAAATGCTTGAGCTTGCACTCATTGAGAACATTCATCGAACGGACCTAAACCCGATCGAACGGGCGACGGCTTATCAGAATTATATAAACTCGTTTTCTCTTTCCCAAACAGAAGCGTCTAAAAAACTTGGCGAGGACCGCTCTGTCGTAGCTAACTTCTTGCGCCTACTGGACTTACCAAAAGAGATAAAACAGATGCTCATTGACCGGCATATAACTATGGGGCATGCCCGTGCGATACTCGCACTGCCTACTGACGACCTGCGGCGTAAACTTGCCAATCGTGCCTTAGCGGGACGATTAAGTGTCAGGGAGGTCGAGGCTCTTGTGCGCAGACATTTAAAAGGGCCTGATGAGGTACCCGCCGCCAGGGAAAGGCCTGCGCATATTGTCGATCTTGAAAATAAATTGCGTGAAGCACTTGGAACCAGGGTCGTAATAAATACGCGCAAGAGCGGCAAGAGGGGCAAAATTATTATAGACTTCTATTCGCTTGACGAGTTTGACCGCCTTGCAAGAACGATGGGCCTGTCGACAGAAGAGGCGGTATAGCTAAAAACTACGGGACGAAACGGCGAGGTAAAAGCAGTTATTAGGCGAGGTTTAGTTCAGCACAACATTTTTTTCTTTGTTCAGTTCGTTTTCGTTTTGATAGGTATTGATCACGTCCGCGAGCCTCCTGAGTTTTTCTCTGCCCTCATTGCTTGCCTCAAGACCGAGGAATTCGGCCCCTATACAAAGTTTTTCGCCCTTATCAATTTTCTCGATATGCTTTATTTGGCCTTCTAATACTATAGGCTTTTGATATGACATAGGGGTAAATTGAAGTCCGATAAACTGGTCAACGTTAAAATAGCTGTGCTGCCAACCCTCAATGACAACCCGAAGGCCCCCGGCGGAAATATCTAACAGCCTGCCCTGCCAGTAATTTTCATCCGGCGGCTTCCTGGCCTCATCATGATATCCCCGGTGCCAGAATAACGTTTTAACTTTAAGCTCCCCCGGAACCGGAACGCGAGCATATAACCTTCTCTGCATCTTCTCGACCTTGTCGGGAATTCTGAGGTAAATTATTTTTCTGATATTTGGCTCTTCAAGGGCCTCGGTTCCGAGGATTACCGTTTCAAAAACATACTTATCGAACTTGTGCTGTATTGATATACCGACTGGTTGGTCTATACAAACGTTCGATGTGCATGTATCCTGTTCTTCTGATAGCCCGAAATGCAAAGAGTTTTGGGCGACAGCCGTTAGCGATCCATTCGCTGTGCGCCATTTTTCCCGTGAAAGATAACTCATAATACCGGGCATCTTTAAGTCAACAGCCCGGGTAAGAACCTCTTTGAGTTCTTCTGATCTTATAACCACCTTCTCGACCATAGTAATCTCAGCTTAAAATTTCATTCCGTCAAAAGAAGCCGTGATGGGCATCTATTGACCTAATCGGCATAGAGTCCGCTTTAACTTGAGATTTAAAAAGACCAATCTGAAGCGGAAGATGTAAACCCGGCCGGATTCGTGCTATATATCTTTAATAACACCTTTTCCAGGGTCCGGGAACAAAACCATTATTTTTATTTGAACTACTTTTAAGTAAATCCAATGATTTCTTGCAAAACGATGAGTATATTTTTATTATGGCAGAGATGAACGCAGATTCTAAGATGAAAAAATATTCCGTAATAGAAGTTGTACTTCTTTGCATATTTGCCCTGAGCCTTTTAATTGGGCGATTTGTTGTCATACAGCATCGAAAAATACGCCTTTCTGAGCCGATAGAGCTCAGATTCACCGGCTTATCGGTAGCGCTGCCGACAGACCACGGGTGGCAGGAAAAACGCGAATGGCAATATCACCAGCAGGACAATGACATCATGCTCACCTCTCGCCTGATGGTCGGCAGGCAGATCACTGCTATTGTACAGTGGCGCTATATGCTCGCCCCTGAAAAGACCGGGGTCCCGCAACAATTATCCGACAGGGTCGTTGCGGCTGGAGCCGAGATCTCAAACACCGGGCAGATCGATTGCGGCAATGTGATGATGGAGTGGGCACAGGCAGAAGTCCCCGGCGGAATAAGAGACGTTTTCTTTGGGGTCGCCGAACTGCAGCGCGGGCGCACGATCGAACTGGAGGTCATCGCCCCCACCGACCCGGATCTGGCGCAGGAGGTTTTCGGTAAAGTCGCAAAAACACTGAAATTCACTCCAAACGATCTTCTCGAAAAAGGAGCGGCCTTCGTCGAACAAATAAAAGATACCGGTATCAGAAAACTCCTCGAAGCCGAGATCGGCTCCAGCGGGGAAAGAATTTACCTTATCGATGATAATGCGTATAACATTGCCGGTTTTTCCGTAGACATTTTTGAAGACCTGGGTGCCGATGCAGCCCCTGCCGGCGTAAAAGCAAAACAAGCACTATATGTTTTGCAGACCAATGAATGGGTCGGCGAGAACAGTTCTTTCGATTGTGACAACCGATTCGACGAGTTTACCTGGCAAAGCAAGTACAGCCGGCCTGACGCCGAAAGCACTCCTGTGGTCGCCGTAGAACAGGTAAAGAACGGTCCGATGCGCGTGGTCAGCCGGGCCTTCGACAAAGAAAAGGAGTACTGGACAGGGCGGGGTACTATCGCCAAGATATTAGTCGATCCAATACTTAAAGTTTTTCTCGACAGCAGTATTTCAGAAATGGTTGTTGATATTGTCTATTCAAACGGCATAATTGTCCCGGCAATGGTATCAAAGACGGACCCTTTTCAGACAAAGGCTGAAAGTGATGATCTTTCCTATGCTGTAAGGCTGGATTTTCTACACGGAGAAAAACAGTATCAAATCGTATATTTCGACAGGGATGGCAAAATCGTCAAAAAGCTTGATCAAAAAGAGCATCCGCTCACCTGGTATCGCAGCGACAGGAAAACGCTGACAGAACAATTCGGAAACTCGGGCGGATACGTCGAACAGATACTTCGTTTGAATTGAACGTTTTTTAAACCCGTTGAAAACTTCAAGTACGTTGATGAAAGGAATTACAGTGGACCAGAAGTTATATGATTGCGTAGTGATCGGGTGCGGCCCGGCAGGGCTTGGAGCATCGCTTTACACCGCCCGGGACGGATTCAGTACTCTTGTGCTGGAGAAGTTTTCCCCCGGCGGACAGATCACCACTACGGACCGGATAGAGAACTACCCCGGCTTTGGGAAAATTTCCGGGCCTGACCTTATAGAAAGAATGACAAACCAGGTTACTGAATTCGGTGCGGAGATAAAGCCCGCCAAAGAGGTTACCGCCCTGAAAAAGCTCGATGACGGCAATATTCAGATAAGCTGTGACGGGGAAAGCTATATCGGCCGGAGCGTTATTCTTACGCCGGGCAGTTCATACCGCAAGCTCGACGTGCCGGGCGAAGAAGAATTCCGCAACGCCGGGGCGGGCGTCAGTTACTGCGGGACATGTGACGCCCCGTTCTTTAAGGACAGGAAGGTCGTGGCGGTAGGAGGCGGTAATGTTGCGGTAGAAGATGCGCTGCACCTTGCAAAATTCGCGTCCGAGGTAATCCTCGTACACAGAAGGCAGGGGTTCCGGGCGACAAAAGTTTTGGTGGATGAACTGATGGAGAAAGTGAACGAGCCCGATTCGAACATGAAACTTAAACTCGACTGTGTCGTCACCGCGATCGAAGGCGAGGGAAAGGTCGAATCAGTCAAGCTCAAAAACGTTATAACCGGGGAAACCGAAGATATCGCCTGTGACGGCGCGTTTATCTTTGTCGGCATGGTGCCGAACACTGATTTTCTGAAAGGGTTCGTCGAGCTGACAGAGGCGGGTTTTATCAAATGCGACACCGCATATTTGCGGACGGCTGTTCCGGGCGTTTTTGCTGCCGGCGACTGCAGGGTCGGTGCTGCGATGCAGCTGGCAACGGCTGTCGCTGACGGGGTGCTGGCGGCGATGATGCTTAAGCAGTATTTCCGGGACCCGGAGTGGTGGAACGAGCCGGTGTCGGATGCCCTTCAGCCGGGCGGGTGGTAAAGGTTAATCGGTTTATTTTTTATCTGCCGCGGTTTTTTGGCTGGGCTTTTTAGTTTTGTTTTTTAAAGCGCGCAGGGCCCGGTACTTGCGGGCGCGCGGTATCCATTGCCGCCAGTGTTTTTCAAATCTCTTAAAGCCGCCGGGATAATAGTCATTGATGGTCCGGACGGAATCGGCTTGCGGGCCGAATATCTGTATCTGCCAAAGAGCCCGTTTGAGGATCTGCTGGGTCCGGCTGCTGGACATCATGTAATACACGAGTGAATATCCGATGGTGTAAGAAGCGTTTGGTTCTTTTTTGAAAAATTCCTGCCATTGGTCCTGTGTAAGATTGATATATTCACCTATTTCTATCGGGAACCCAACTTCTGCCCAGATCTTGATCCAGTCGTGCCGGTTCTGCTGCAGGTTAACACGTTTTTTTTCGCCGACGACATTTAAGCCCTCGAAATACTCGGCCAGTCCTTCGCTCAGCCACTTCGGAGGCCATGGTATCCGGCGGCTCAATATCATGTGGCTGGCTTCGTGGAACAGTACGGCGAGCATTTCTTTTGTGCTTGTGTTTTTCCAGACCACAGTCTCGCGTTTGGCGCCACTATAATATCCCGTCTGGGAAATGACCTTGCCGACGTGTTTTTTCTGGTAGTCCAGAAACTCCTTTTTGCCGCCGATTATGGTCACCTTGACCTTAAAGTCGTCAGGATATGGAAATCCGAAAGTATTTTTGTAGGTATCAAGTATCTTTGCGACCCCGAAAAGAATGGCGTTTTTGATGGGCGGTGTAAGTTCGTAACCATACAGATCGAATACACATCCCCCGGCGTCATAGGTAACGGGCTGGGCGGCGACGGTGATGCCTGCGGCATAGGACAATAACGAGATTACAAGCACTGCGTATTTCATAATGACCCTTTTTGCATTATAACATTTTGGGGTAAAAAATCCAAACCTGCTTTCAAAGAGCAAATTGGCTTTGTTTTGCATTTTTTCTATTAAATGGTATCTCATACTCCACCGTGATTTGAATACCTATAACATACCATTGGGTTCGTTTTGCATAAAAAGGTTTTCATAAATTTGTCGAAA
>CBDUSK010000090.1:0-6376 GCA_965369915.1 uncultured Phycisphaerae bacterium | reverse complement strand
CGTACAGTTGTACATCGAGGATTAGGGACAAGGCAAGAACAACGCAGTGATCACCCGAAAGAACCGCTAAAATACAAAACAAAGCCATTTCAAACCCATTCAAAGCCATTTTTTGGGAGGCCAAACCCCATTTTAAGCGAAAAAACGAGGATTTTCGACAAATTTATGAAAACCTTTTTATGCAAAACAAAGCCAATTTGCCGGCTTGCAAATCCCTAATTTCAGGTTAGAATATAGCGTTCTATCGAGCCCGGAGTTAAGTTGATATTGATGAATTTAGAAAATATGGAAAAAACCGCTGAAAAAAACGCATTACCCCTTACGAGGATCCAAAAGCTCATCGGCAAACTGATGCTGCGATCCAAACAACGTCAGCCCTGCTGTTATCTCGAGTGCAGTGTCGATGTGACCGAGCTGGCTAAGGCCAGAAGGGCCTACTCCAAAGCCGTCGGGGTCCGCATCACTACGAACGACTTTTTCTTATGCGCGATCGCCCGGGCCGTAAAAAAGTTTCCGCTTATGTCGGCCCGGCTCGACGATACCGGCCGAAATATTCAGACAGCCCAAAAAGTCGGCTTAGGGCTGGCGGTAGCGGCGGCGCAAGGTCTGGTAGTGCCTGTGATACCCGACACGATCGATAAACCGTTGTCCCGGATCGCCGCCGAAAGCGCCGAGCTTCTGAAAAAGGCCCGGGCCAATAAGCTCATGCCCTGCGATTTCGACGGCGCCAACATCGTGCTCAGCAGTTTAGGCATGTACGGCGTTACTTCATTTTTTGCCATCCCACCCCCGGGTGCGACAGCTATCATATCCATCGGCAGGATCACCGAACAGGTCATACCAGTCAACGCCGAAAAGATTATCAGAAAGACGATGTCAGCGGCGCTGGCCGTCGACCAGACGATTGTCGATGAGTTCTATGCCGCAAAGTTCATGCAGCATTTGGTATCTCTGCTCGAAAACCCGCTTGAACTTACTGGCCAGTGTAAAGGTCCTTAAGCTTACCTGAGCCGTAAAATAGTACGAAAAAAAATTGAAAAAATTTTAACTAAAATCAAATTTTATGAAAACATTGACATCGAACAGGGAGCACTATACTCTGTAAACATCTATATGCGAAATGGCAGCTTAATTTTTTAAGGAAGGTTTTAATATGTGGAAAACAATTAATAGTCCGATCGTAATTGCGGTTGTTTGTTTAATCGCTTTTGGCCTGATAATAAGACCTTCGAAATTAAAACTTGCATCTGAAATTAGAGGTGTATATGAGGAGTTGATGAAAATCGCTGAAGAAGGGTCAAGTGATGCAGAAAAAACGAAGGCTATCCGGGATTTTTCAAAAGAAATAGCTGCACAGATACGTACTGGATTTTCCGCAGGGTTTAAGACACCTGACAGTGGGAAGAAAAAAAAGAGCGATGACCAGATCTTCATAGAAGTTCAAGATAAGATCTTTGTATCTGACCTCAGTAGAATAGAAAGCAGGTATCAAAGTCGTGAGGAATTTATGTATAAGATCACGAATAATTCCGATCGACATATTAAACAGATAAAGGTAAATATGGAGTTCTACAAAGACAACAAACTCATTGACTGCAAGAATCAATGGGTCAGCGAGATCAAGATTCTTGGGCCGGGAAAGGAAATTACCGTGCGCGGTTACCGAGATATCGCTGCCGAAACAAAAGAAGAAAAATTAACTAAGTTGTCTGATGTAATTAAAGGTGCTGTAACAAACTTCATAATCGTGAAGGTGAAATGATACGGGTTGGATTGGGCAAAGTTCTATACGGCTTATTTGAACTTAAATAAATTTTCAATAAAAATCGAAATTTATGTTGACAATTCGTTTTTAAGAAGTGAAAATCAAAAAAAGTTGCTTAAAAAGACTCTCTCACAAGAAGGTTGCTTCAACATTGTTCATCCACGAAGCAGCCTTTTTTTTACATCGCGATCTCGCCGGCCTGGGTTTCGTCGGCTTCGGTTAAAGCTTCCTGGTTTAAAGTTTTTTCTTCAGTTTCGTCGAACATTTGACCGTGCACGTACTCGGCTATGCTTTTATAGTCTTCCGAGCCGTGACATTTGGGTTCATATTCGAATATCGTCTTGCCGTAACTCGGCGCCTCAGCAAGCTTGACGTTTCTGCGGATATGGATCGGAATGACATCGGCATTCGACCAGGGACAGTCTGTATTACGGGCATTGTGAAGAAATTTTTCAATGTCAGCCTTGACCTCAGCCGACAGTGTTACCCTGCTGTCAAATATGCAAAGAAGGATCGCAGTAACTGTAAGCGCGGGATTTATCCTTTTGCTGACAAGCGAGATGGTCTGCAGCAATTGACCGAAACCCTGCAGGGCCAGGAAGTGCGGCTGGATAGGGATCAACACTTCCCTGCACGCAGCCAAAGCATTAAGTGAAAGCAGGCCCAGCGAGGGCGGACAATCGATTATCATGTAATCGTAATCATCCTTGATCCTCTCGATCGCTTCGAGCAGGATGGTCTCCCTGCCGACGACACTTACAAGTTCACTCTCTGCGCCAACCAGGTCGATATTCGCCCCTAAAAGCCAGAGGTTATCACGTACATTGATAAGAGCATCGTTTACCCCTGCTGATTTTGTCAGCACTTCATAGGAGCCGTTTCCGGCCTGGCTGGGGTCGATACCAAGGTGAACGGTAAGATGGGCCTGAGGATCGAGATCGACGACGATGACCTTGAGGTTCTTCATCGCAAGGGCAGCGGCCATATTTACAACAGTCGTTGTCTTGCCGACTCCCCCTTTTTGATTAAGCACTGCAATCGTTCTCAACGGCTCACTTCTTTCTCGGACTGCGCGAGTTTTTTCAGTATCGCATCAAGCACTCCATTGACAAACCCGGGCGACTGCTGACCGCTGTATTTTTTGGCGATCTCGATGGCCTCGTTTATCACGACCTTGCCGGGAATGTCCGGGCAGAATTTCAGCTGAAATGCGGCCAGTCTCAAAATACTCCGGTCCACGCTTGAAAGCCTGGAAAGCTCCCATTTGATCGCGGCCTGTTTAATAAGCTCATCACAAACACTCCGGTTCTCCCAAGCCTTTCGGGCCCAGGTACCCGCCAACTCGAAGACGACATCATCGTCGCTGTATTCGGTCAGGAACAAATCCAGTTGATCGAGGAAATCATCTCCCTGCACGTCCAGCTGGTACATCGACTGCATCGCAAGCTCTCTGGCCATGGTCCTTCTGTCCACAGAAACTTTCCTAAATTTAAAAGAGTTAAACTGCTAACGGATAAAAACCCGGCCCTTAGAGGCCGATCATATCTGCCCGAGCAGATTCGTCATCTCTATTGCCGAAAGTGCTGCGTTCGCACCGGTATTGCCCTGTTTTGTTCCGGCCCTTTCTATCGCCTGCTCGATCGTCTCGCAGGTCAGCACTCCGAAGACAGCGGGAACACCCGTATCGTAATTGATCTGTCCGATACCTCGTGAGACCTGCTGGCAAACATATTCAAAGTGGCCGGTTTGTCCTCGTATCACGGCACCGAGACAGATGACAGCATTATACTTGCCGCTGGAAGCAAGTTTCTTTGCCGCTAACGGGATCTCAACCGAGCCAGGAACCCACACCACGGTTATCTGTTCATCATCTGCGCCGTGACGCTGAAGAGAGTCTATCGCACCGCCAAGCAGTTTGCTGGTTATAAACTCATTGAACCTGCTAACCACGATAGCGTATTTGGCCTTACCGGCTTCTAATTGACCTTTGATTTCCTTGATCATGATTTCCGCTCCAAAATGCAATTGTTATATTACAGCAAGAACTGCTTTGCTCAACGTCCTTTTATCGTAAAAGATTATAAGACCTTCTCGGGCAAAGTTCCAGAAAAACTGCAGCAAAGCTTGCAGCGGCTGGAACCGTTAAAACTTAACTTTTGCAATTGTAAGGATTTATGCCCGCAATTACCAGCAAAAACTTTCCGCCCGACAAAAACCTCTCCTCAGGGCGAAAAAAGCCTAAGTACCTTATATTTTATGCCGATATTCCTCTCGGTAAAGGCTGCACCTAAACATTTCAAGGAGGAGATCTTGCGATGCTGCGGTTCTTAACAGCAAATACGGCTTTTTTTGAGGGATAACAGGTATGTTTGAAGCTGCGGAAAGTAATTCCTGGGACGATGCCGAGAAGATAGCGTACATGGCCTTTGAACTCTACGAAAACGGGCAGATGGCCCTTGCGCTAATGCAGCTGGAAGAGGCCATGGAGATAAATCCCAACAACAGCGCCTGGCATTTCAATGCAGGCCTGACCCTCGATGCGCTGGACCGTTTTGACGATGCGATCGAAGCTTACCATAAAGCCCTGGAACTCGGCGGCGAGGACCCGGAGGTCTTAAACTCTCTTGCAGTTGATTATACCAGGATCGGTAAATACGACCTGGCGATATCCACCTTCGAGCATATCCAGCAACTCGACCCGGAATTTGAGCCGTGCTTTTGCAACCGGATCATCACCTATACCGAGATGGATAAACACGACAAGGCCGAAGAGATGTTCTACCTGGCTCAGCAGATCAACCCGGACTGTCCGATCTGCTTTTATAACATAGGCAATTCTCTTTTCAGCCGGCAGCGGTACAAAAAGGCGATATGGTGCTGGGAACAGACCGCGATGCTGGAACCAATGCACCCGCAGATAAACTACCGCATCGCCCAGGCATTGTGGGCCGACGGCAACACAGAAGCCGCACGTCAGCATTTTCTCGAGGAACTCCGCAATAACCCCGGTGATACCGACATCATCCTCGACTTCGGGATGTTTCTTCTTGAATGCGGTGATATTGAAGGAGCGAAGGAAAAATTCAACCGGATTATTGAGCTGAACCCTGAATCGGCCTCGGCAGTGTTTTATCTCGGCGAGGTCATGCTCAACAAATTCGACACCAACCGCGCAAAGGAACTGTTTATACGGGCACTGGAGCTGAATCCGAACTTCAGCGGACCCCGATATCGGCTGGGACAGATCGCATCAGCCGAAGACGACACTGACCGGGCACTGCAATACCTGCAAGTCGAGTGTGAACTCGGACCGGAAGATACCGATGTGTTGTTTTCAATGGGTCTGATATTCTTACAACTGAATGATTTCGACTATGCGACAAATTGCTTTTTAAGGATCGTCGATGAGGACTCCGAAAACGCAGATGCTTTTTATTACCTGGGAACCGCACTTGCCATGCAGCATGAGTATGAAGGGGCTCTGCAATTTCTCGAACACGCTGTCAGCCTGGGGTACGACAATGCAGAAGCCTTAGCCGATACCGCATATGTATATTTGAGAACGGGACGACTGTCACTTGCCGAAGAGACCATAGCCGAAGCCCGCAGCATTTCTCCCGATAACAGCAAAGTCGTTTCGGTTTATAGAAAGGTCAAGATCGCGGCTTTTGTCCGGCATATCAAAAAGTACTTTTTCATAGATCGGTTTTTTCAAAAGATCAGACTGCTGCCGACAAGATACAAATACCGCCTGATGAGGTTCTTAAAAGCCCGAAAGTAAAGCGTTCGGATCAGGATCCCAAAAAGTTCCGTTTCGAATACTAACGATTGCCCTGCCTGCTTCCAAGCCCAAGAAAGCACTTGCAAACGGGCTTGTTCTGCCTATAATTGATTGTCTGGATAAGGGTAAAAAATGCTCTTATCGAAATAGGGTGGTAATCGAACAGTGCCCTGAGCCGAAAAGCTTTTGTTTATAACTCCCTTGCGAGTAAGCACTTAAAAGCAAAAAACTTGATCGCCCCGTACATAACCCAGGCCGAGTGGCGGAATGGCAGACGCTGGGGACTTAAAATCCCTTGCCCGTAAGGGCGTGTGGGTTCGACTCCCACCTCGGCTATTGTGTTATTGATAACAAAAAGCACTATTAGACTTATCAATGCTCTAAAAAATTAGGAAGAGAGGCGTATGGTCAGAAGGAATCAAAATAGTCGGATCACAAAAGTTTGATCTAATCCTACAACCTTATTTCACTGTCCACTTCCTGACTACTTCCAGCGGCACCACAGCACTTAGAACAACCATGTCTTGAATACTATTTAACTGCCAACCGAGTGCCTGCTTTGATTCTCTTGACTGAGCCGTTGGGTGAGAACCGTCTTTGTACGGTTGATGTTATGGAGACGCCCGAAGATCACTAAGCCGATTACAAGGAGAAGATAAAAAGTCCTGTGTTTCAGTATAGCTTTCTTTACCATGTTATTATGTCTCATACAGACCCCACATATAAATTTCATGACTATCTATAATTAAACTATAATAAACAATAGAGACATTGACAAATCGAGTGAGACTTTTATGGCAAAATTTTTTCAAACCTCCTACTGACATTTA
>CBDUSK010000089.1:0-6439 GCA_965369915.1 uncultured Phycisphaerae bacterium | reverse complement strand
AAGCTGACTTTCGGTGAGGTTGAGTGTTATCAATATGATAAATCACTTCAGGATGAGCTTAAGAACGGAATGACCGCGGATGATGCGATGTTTATGTATCGCCAGATGCAGTATATTCGTGCTTTTGAGTCAGTAATAATTAAACTTCGCAGCGGCGAACTGGTACCGTTTGAGGGCTATAAGTTTTCCGGGGCGACACATCTTTCCATCGGGCAGGAAGCTGCAGCGGTTGGAGCTAATGCGGCCTTGATGGCTGATGATTATATTACCAGTTCACACCGTGGACACGGACATAGTATTGCCAAAGAGTCTTATGCTTTGCGGGTGATGAATAACAAACAGCTAAATGAGTTCATATCAGCGGTTGATTTTAAGAGCGAGAAGAAGGACCAGTTAGAACAAGCTCTTGAAGTTCATCTGTATCGTACAATGGCAGAATTTATGGGTAAGGAAGACGGCTATTGCCGCGGCCGAGGCGGCGGGATGCATATTGCCGATTTTAATGTAGGCCATCTCGGAGCGAATGCCATTGTCGGCGGCAGTATCCCTCTGGCTACGGGAGCTGGTATGAGCATGATGCTCCAGGAAAGGGGCCGAGTTACGCTTTGCTTTTTTGGGGACGGAGCATGTAACAACGGTGTATTCTGCGAATCACTGAATATGGCGTGTATGGAGCAGTTCCAAAAGTCAGTACCGGTTATTTACCTGATCGAAAACAATCAATTCGGCATGACCGGCAGGACAAGGGATGAGATCACGGGTATAGATTTTCTTGCAAGGCGCGGCTGGGCCTATAACGACAAAGGAATGCATGCGGAAGTGGTAAACGGTATGAACGTACTGGCTGTTAATGATGCAGTAAAACGTGCTGCTGATATTTGCCGTAATGATAACGGGCCGGTACTTTTGGAAGTGATGACCTATCGGTATGTGGGACATTCGTTAAGCGACCAGAACCGTTATCGAAATGAAGCCGAGATCGAAGCATGGAGGTGTGAAGATGCAATTGGCGGCTTTAAGGTCGAATTGGTAAAAGCAGGTGTCGCCGAGTCAGATAAGCTTGAGCAGATCGAAAAAGAAATTTATGAGCAGACCGAAGAGATCACCATAGCTGCCGCAAAAAGTGACTATCCTGATCCTTCGACAATACTTGAGGGTCTCTATTCAGATAGCACTACTGATGAGATATCAGATGAGTTTAATACAACAGACTACGGAAAGGCACTCGTAAAAAACGCACGAGACGGCAAGGGAAGGATGCCGTATAGAAAAGCTATCGTCGAAGCAATGACCGAAGAAATGATCCGTGATAAGCGAGTAGTGTTCTACGGCGAGGACGTTGCTGAGCACGGCGGGGCGTTTGCGGCAACATTAGGTTTAGTTGAAACTTTTGGCAGAAAGCGTGTTTTCAATGCTCCAATCTCTGAATCTGCCATTTGTGGAACGGCGGTAGGTATGGCGATGACGGGCATGCGGCCGGTGGTAGAGCTTATGTACATTGATTTTATCCTTATGAGTATGGATCAGCTTGGCAACCAGGCGGCGAAGAATAAATATATGTTCGGCGGCAAGGCCAAGGTTCCAATGGTCTGTCGTACGACAATTGGCGGCGGTAAAGGTTATGCAGGCCAGCACTCACAGAGCCTTGAAGCTATTGCAACACAGATACCGGGCCTTAAAGTCGTTGCGCCTTCAACTGCGGCCGATGCGAAGGGCTTGTTAAAGACTGCTATTCGTGATGACAACCCGGTAATATACATTGAGCATCAACTGCTTTATGGTGACAGGGATGTTGTGCCTGAGGGCGATTATCTTGTACCGTTCGGCAAGGCAGCGATTCGTCAGGAAGGAACGGATGTGACCATCCTTGCATACTCTTATATGGCTAAGATCGCTCAGCAGGCAGCTGACATGTTAACAGAGAAGGGCGTTTCTGCGGAAGTTATCGATATTCGGAGCTTAATTCCGCTTGATGTAGATACCATTATTAATTCTGTCAAAAAGACAAATTATGCGGCGGTTATTTCACAGGCTCCGGGAAAGGGTTGTTACGGCGAGCATATCGCGTTTAAGATACAACAAAAAGCTTTCGATTACCTGGATGCCCCGATAGAATTGATAGCATCGCATGAGTGTCCTCCGCCAATGGCTCCGACACTGGAAGCGGAGTTTATGCCGAATGCTCAAAAAGTGTGCAGCAGGATACTTGCAATGCTGGGTAAGTAAGTTTTTGATGATTATCAGACAAAAAGCTGAGGAGTTAATATACTATGGCTGTTGAGATAAAAATTCCGATCCCCGATCAGACAACCGAAGAGGTTAGAATTGTTTCATGGAAAAAGGCTGTCGGCGATACGGTTAAAAAAGGCGAAGTTATCCTCGAGATAGAAACCGATAAAGCGGTAATGGAAGTCGAATCCGCTGGTGACGGCGTTGTGCTGCAGCAGCTTGTGCGAGTCGATGACATGGTTGCTGTCGGTGAGGTAATTGGTTTTATTGGTGCTGCCGGCGAAGAAATTCCAGATAGAGAAGAAGTAAAAAAGACTGTAGAGCAAAAGGAAACTCCTGTACAAACCAAAGTAACCCAGCTTAAGAATGTAATCGCAACTCCACAAGCGGCGAATGCCGCGCCTAACGCCAAAAGACTTGCCAAAGAACTCGGCATAGATATTAACATGGTTCCAGGCACAGGCCCCAACGGTAGAGTCATCGGTACAGATGTAACCGAATTCGCAAAGAATAAACCGGCAACAGCGAGTTATTCGCCTGTAGAAGGTCAGCTGGCCCCAGGTACCGATGTCGAGCTAACAAAGATGCGCCGTGCTATCGGGATCAACTTGCAGAGAAGTTTCCGCGATACACCGCACTTTAATGTTACGATGTCAATTGATATGACAAAGGCGATGAAGTTCCGCAACGAGTATAACAAGGGCAAGGAAAGGCCCGACAAGATTTCGGTTAATGACCTCGTCGTAAAGGGCTGTGCTATGGCCCTTAGGCAGTATCCTGCGGTCAACAGCAAATTCATGGAAGACTATATCAGGTACGAAGCCGACGTTAACATCGGCGTTGCGACGGCGTTGCCTACCGGCCTTGTTGTTCCTGTGGTAATGAATACCGATAAGCTTAGCTGGAAAGAACTCGGCGCAGAGACTAAGTCTGTCATCAGGCAGGCAAAGAATGGCAAACTCCCGGGTCTCGGCAAGGGAACGTTTACCGTATCTAACCTTGGCATATTCGGTATCGATGAGTTCACCGCCATCGTTAATCCTCCGGAAGCCGCAATACTGGCAGTAGGTGGGTTAAAGCAGGAAGTCGTTTCAATAGACGGAATGATAGATGTAAGGCCAATTATGAAAGTAACTCTTTGCAGCGATCACCGTGTTGTTGACGGTGTTTTATCAGCACAATTCCTTCGCAGCTTAAAGCGTTACCTCGAAGAAGATATTGCATAAACTCATTTGTCAAAAATGGAGCACATAAAATGAAGGCAATGTTGCTGACCGGCATTGATCAAATGCAAATGAGCGACGTCCCCGACCCTGTCATCGAAAACGATACGGACGTTCTTATCAAAATGGCAACAGTCGGCGTTTGCGGTAGCGATGTTCATTACTATGTTTCCGGCAAGATCGGCAGCCGGGTTGTGCAATATCCATTTGCTGTTGGACATGAAGGGGCGGGGATCGTAGAAAGCATCGGTTCTGCGGTTAAAGATCTAAAACCTGGTGACCGAATCGCGATCGATCCTGCGATATCCTGCCGGGAATGTGACCAGTGCAAGGCAGGCAGAGGTCACACCTGCAGAAAGCTTAAATTCCTCGGTTGTCCCGGCCAGATAGAGGGCTGCCTTTCGGAATACATTATTATGCCGCAGGAATGCTGCTTTAAGATAAAGGACAGTATGACGTTCGAACAGGCAGCGATATCCGAGCCGCTTGCGATAGGGGTTTACAGTGTGAAGCAATCTATACCTATGCAAGATGCCAAAGTTGGAATCTTAGGAGCAGGGCCGATAGGTTTGAGTGTTTTGCTGCCGGTCAGGGTACAAGGAGCTGAGAAAATATATGTTACCGACAGGATTGACGATCGTGTTGAAGTTGCTAAGAAGGTTGGTGCAGACTGGGCGGGCAATCCGGATACGCAGAATATAGTTGAAGACATATTAAAAGAAGAGCCAAACGGCCTCGATGTTGTTTTTGAATGTTGCGGTCAGCAGGAAGCGCTTGACGAGGCGATAGAGCTTTTAAAGCCGGGCGGAAAACTAATGCTGATCGGAATACCGGCAGTTGACAAGGTGTCATTCAGTATAGATAAATTGCGGCGGAAAGAAATATGTGTTCAAAATGTAAGAAGACAGGTTGATTGTGTACAGAAAGCTCTTGACATGATAGATGACAAAGAAATTGATGTTGATTTTATGGCGACGCATCACTTTGCTTTTGATAAAACCAAAGACGCTTTCGATCTTGTGGCGAACTATAAAGACGGTGTAATAAAGGCGATGATCGATTTTTAAAAATAAGAATTAAAGGAAATGCAATGTCTGACATGAAGCAATATATTGCGGTGGACTTAGGTGCCGAGAGCGGCAGAGTTATGCTTGGCACCATTTGCGATTCTAAACTTGAACTTGACCAGATACATCGTTTTGGTAATGGGCCTGTTAAACAGGACGGTTCGCTTCGATGGGATTTCGGCAAGCTGTTTTCCAATATCAAAGCCGGCATAGCCAAGGCAGTCAAAATTTCTAATGGCCAAATTTTGGGAATTGGTGTTGACAGTTGGGGGGTGGATTTTGGACTGATGGATGAAAACGGTGAGCTCATCGAAAATCCATATCACTATCGCGACAGCAGAACCGATGAGATGATGGATAAAGCCTTTGGGATCATGGGCAAACGTCAGGTTTATGATAACACCGGCATACAGTTTATGCAGCTAAATACGGTTTACCAGTTGCTGGCAGTGAAGACATCTCGTCCGGAGCTTTTAGAAAAAGCCAGCAAGCTGATCTTTATGGCTGACCTTGTTTCATATTATCTGTGCGGCGAGGTTTTCGCTGAGTACAGCCTTGCGAGTACATCCCAGCTTATGGATATGAGAACAAAGCAGTGGTCCGAAGTGATATTCGATAAACTTTTACTGTCGATGGAGCTTATGGGCAAAGTGGTTGCACCGGGTACAGTTGTTGGTAAGCTAAAAGCCGAATTAGCAAAAGAATTCGGCTGTGATCCGATTGATATTATTGCCGTAGGTTCACACGATACTGCAAGTGCGGTTGCCGCGGTTCCTTCAAGCGAAAAGAACTGGGCATACCTGTCAAGCGGAACGTGGTCGATTATGGGGCTTGAGATCCCTGACGCTGCAATTAACGACGAAACCTACAAGTATCAATTTACAAACGAAGGCGGTGTTGCCAATACGATCCGTCTGTTGAAGAATATCATGGGCCTTTGGATCGTTCAGGAATGCAAACGCCACTGGAAGAGCGATGGAGAGGAACTTTCTTATGCGGAATTGACGAAGATGGCTCAAAAGGCCGAGGCATTTAAGGCGTTTATCAATCCTAATGACAGCTCTTTCTTTGCGCCGGGCGGTATGCCGGAAAGGATTAACAAATATCTTGTCGATAATGGCCAATCCGCGATCGACGACAAGGGGCAAATAATACGGACCGTGTTAGAGGGTCTTGCTTTAAATTATCGTTGGGTAATCGAGAAACTCGAAGAGATATCCGGCAGCAGTATTGATGTTCTGCATATCGTAGGCGGAGGGATACAGAATGAATTGTTGTGCCGGTTTGCCGCCAATGCTACCGGTAAAAAAGTTGTCGCCGGCCCTGTCGAAGCAACAGCCGGCGGTAATATAATTATGCAGGCAATTGCCAAAGGACAAATAGATTCTCTACAACAAGCAAGGGAAGTGATTGCAAATTCTTTCGAACTGAAAAGTTATTTGCCGCAGGATGGGCAGCTATGGGATGAGCAATATAAAAAAATAGAGAATGTTTTTAATCAGTAATCAACAGGTAAAATATGAGCGACGACAGGATACAGGAACTTGAGCAGCAGCTTGACAGCTTCGATATTTCTAAAAGAAAAGAGGCGTTAAATGAACTGTTGGATATGGCTGGGTCGGGTAAGATCAGGTTTGCTAAGACCGGCTCGGATGTTAATCTCCATATCCACAGCTTCTATTCTTATAATGCATGCGGATATTCGCCGAGCAAGATCGCCTGGCTTGCAAAGAAGAGAGGATTAGCTGTTGCCGGTATTGTTGATTTTGATGTTTTTGACGGTTTAGACGAGTTTCTTGAAGCTGCAAAGCTGATAGGTCTTAAGGCATGCGTTGGCATAGAGAGCAGGGTTTATATACCCGAGTTTTCGGACAAAGAGATCAGCTCGCCGGGTGAACCGGGCATCAGCTATCACATGGG
>CBDUSK010000088.1:0-6477 GCA_965369915.1 uncultured Phycisphaerae bacterium | reverse complement strand
GCCTCATATATCTCTTTGCGGTGGACAGATATGCTGCGCGGAGCGCTTATGCCAAGTCGAACCTTGTCGCCTCGGACATCAACGATCGTGATCTCAACGTCATCGCCAATGATAATTGATTCATCTTTTTGTCTGCTCAGGACCAACATGTCAACTCCTTTTCTGCTGGCCGGTAAGCTACCGGGAATAACATACTATATTATCAGTTAATATCTTTTCTTTCTTAATTTATACGTCACTCGCACAAGAATGTGTGAAAATTTCCTGACCGGAATATCTTCACCGTAAACCTGCATATATCTTTTCGGCCATTTTTTAGGAAGGTAGTAACCGATTTTTATCTGTTTTTTTCATCGGTGCATGATTATTGGACGTAAAACACATAAACTCTCAAAAATGCAATACTTAGAAGGTCAAAAAAGCTTGGAAAAAAATTGGATTTTTAGGTTCTGAACAATTGCCAATGACCTAATCGCCATATTTTCGCCAATAAGCATACTTAATAGCTATCCAATAACCCGCTACAGAACCAAACACGGCAAAAGCAACCATCTGGATAGGTAATATCGCGCAGATCGCTCGGCTATAAAACGCCACCGGCCAGTTCTCGACCATATAGGCAAGCACCTCATCCCTGGCGTAAGCTTTAATACTGAACAGGGTCAATAAAGCCGCTGAAACAACTGGGAAAATGTAGCTGATGTTCAAAAACTTCTTTACGACAAAAGCTGAAATCCCAAATGAAACAAAAACCGCAAAAGCGATCTGCCCCGTGCTGGGCTGGCCTACAACAGAGCCAAGCTCCACATCAAACATCTTGACATCCTGAGCGAAGATCCCGATGACAAACTGGGTAATAACGATTATAGCTATCAGGGCCGTTACTACACTTAAACCTTTATTGGTTTTTGAGCTATCGTCTTCTTCACCAATAACCGGATCAGGTTTTGATCTGAATATTGTCTCACCAGCCAGCACGCCCAACCAGCCGACAAATACGATCGCCAGCCAGAAAAAACCTTCCCACTTGAGAAATCCATAAAGAGCCTGACGCTTGGCAAGAGTATTATTCATCCGGAGAAGACAAGACATGCCCCCGCTGCGAAGTGACCAGGCTGCAAGACCGGAAGGTACTGCCAAGATTCCAATTTGACGGCCATAGGGGTAAGAAATTAATTGTCCCAGAAAACCTGCAAAAAATGCCAGTAAAATACAGACTATTGCATCCTGCAGGTTTATGTCCCCCATATAAAGCGTAATAGCTCCTAAAGGTTCTGCCGGCTTAACTAAAGGCCAGGCCAAAAATCCCAACAGTCCGATACCCACCGCCATCGCTGCGATAATCCTGAGTCGCGTAAGAACAGTCAGTTCCATCTATTGCCCTTTCAATAATATGTCGTCAGATTACCAACAACCCTTATTTCGGTCAAGAAAATTGTACTCTGCCAAAATATCCGTTTGCGGATTAACTCTCACCTGCTCAACCCCGGCTTTGAAGATGGAACCTGGACTGCTGAATGGGATTGGCCTGATAATTGGACTTAAATGCTAACCAGGTGGTTGGCATAGCTGGTTCATGAACGGCCAGACTTCGGAAAGAACTTCACATTCCGGCGATATATTTGATTTTATCAGTAAATAATGGCAGTTGTCTCTTCGATCGTCTTGATAACCTGCTGGGTATCTGCCGAATTTGAGATGACCGCATCAAAACCCTTATGGTGGAGAGCATCGATTTGGGTCTCACTGAGGTTGCTGGCAACTGCGATTACCTTCGTGCTGCTCAGATCCTCATTTGTCCTTACATATTTACAGATCTGATTGGCATCGATTTCCTGGGCCATAAGATTGATCATGATAACATGAGGGACAAATTTTTGTGCGACAAGACCTGCATCAAAGCTGTTCTGTGCGGTTTGGACTTCACAATTCTTCTTGGACTGCAACGTGCTTGACATGTTTTCTGCGGATTCCCAGTCGCTGTCAAGAATAAGGATACGCATCTTCCCGAGTTCAAGAGCATCGGTAGGGATATTGTGGGCTTTCATAAATCGAATCAGTTCGGCAGTAGGGATCCTTCGGTCCCTTGAGCCTGGGATACGATAACCCTTTAATTGACCGGCATCGAACCATTTGGTAACGGTTCGCGGGGCAACATTACATATTTGTGCGACCTGTCCTGTCGTTAAAACATCTTTTTTCTTTTGCATATCAAAACACCCTTATCCCGATCATCAACCGGGCAAAATTCCTATATTACGCAGGACCGACCCAAAAGCTGCCGTCTGGTACTTGCGATCAAAATCTCCAGCGTAATCTTGTTCGGCGTAATTAGGGGACAGTTTGAGTTAGAATTCCCAAAAATCCTTTTTTTTTGAAATAGAAAAGGTTTTCCGTTATCTTAGTCCTATAATTTCCACCGATTATATCTCCTCCGAATAAAATAAATGTGAGATTTTGACGTAAAATAGCGGATTTTTACTACTAAAAACCGGATGATACAATGGATTAAAGGTTCTGTTTGTCCCCCTTTTCTCTCCGCATTTTAGCCTGTTACTGAACAAACAGGATGTATTCACAGAAAAAAATTTGAGATTATTGTTTTTACTTGACTATTACCTCAGATTTTGTAATATGGATACGTAAAAGAGTTAACTATATGTAAACTGGGACGTAAATTATCCCGCAAAAGGCGTGCAGTGGAGTATTTATTTTTCGCGGGATAACGTAATTTACATCATTTGATGAGTCTGAGTTGACAGTAAGGCTACAAGAGCACTGATAACGCAGAAAAAGGGCGAAAGGCTTTTAAGGTTCAATTTTATTATTGTTTTGCCAAGTCCGGTTTTTTCTGCGAATCAGTGAGTATGGCGATTGGGAAATCTGTGGATAAAAGCGTCAGCCCTTCGGTTCAAAGGAATAGACCGGGGTATGAAAAAAAGAAGGTCGGTAATATGATAGGACCTGAGATAATAGTGGTTGAACGGTTGTGGTATCGCCTGTTTTCACCGCAAAACTTTTTTTCTACGCTTATGTAATATAAATTCACAGTACGAACAATCCATTCCTTTTGTGTTCTCGCTGTCATCGACTCAGGTGTTTTTTGCGCTGCGTTTCAGATCAAAAATATTTTAGGGAAAGGTAATAGCGATGAACATACTCGGACAAATCGATGTTTCTTTTATGGTAACTGGGGGACTTATTGCCGGTGGTCTTGTTCTTGGAATAGTAATTTCGCTTATTGTAGGGCGTATTATTACTAAAACAAAAGCTAAAGCTTTGGAACAGCAATTAGAGGTAAGGACCGAAAGTGCAAAACGTCAAGCTGAAAATATCATAAAATCTGCAGAACTGGATGCTGCTTCAGAGATCATCAAGAAAAAAGAGAAATTTGCTGTTGAAGTCAACAAAACCAAACAGCAGTTGCAGGATCAGGAAAGGCGTCTGAACAAACATCAGGACACTCTCGACCGTCAGGCCGAACAATTTCTTCAACGCGAAAATCAGTTTAAAGATTCCGAACGAGACCTTAACCGAAAAAAACAAGGTTGTGAATCCAAGAGCAAACATCTTTCCACTCTTATAGCTCAGCAAAAGAACCAGCTTCTGAAGATCACTTCAATGGATATCGAAAAGGCCAAGGATCTGCTGCTGACACGCCTTGAAGACGAATGCGAACATGAGATGAGCGCTATCATTCAACGCAAGGTCGAGGAAACCGAAGAAACTGTCGAGGAAAAGAGCAGGGAAATTATATCTACTGCTATTCAGCGATATGCCGCTGAACAGACTTGCGAAGTGACTGTCTCAATGATAGATATTCCAAGTGACGATATGAAAGGCAGAATTATCGGCAGAGAAGGAAGAAATATTCGGGCGTTTGAAAAAGCTACCGGGGTCGATGTGATCGTGGACGATACACCCGGCATTATCGTCGTCAGCGGATTCAATCCGATAAGGAGAGAGGTAGCCAGGTTGAGCATGGAAAGACTCATCCAGGACGAACGAATACACCCGACACGGATCGAAGAGCTGGTGGTGCAAACAAGAAAAGACGTGAATCAGAAAGTCCTGCAGATCGGAAAGGCCGCCGCCGTCGAGGTGGATGTACGAGGTCTTAACAACAAAATATTATCTATGATAGGGTCTCTGCACTTCAGGACAAGTTTCGGCCAGAACGTCCTGCGACACAGTGTTGAAGTTGCATTTCTTTCACAGGTTATGGCAGATGAACTCGGGCTTGACGGGACTCTGGCAAGAAGAGCGGGCTTCCTGCATGATATCGGAAAGGCTATGGACCGCGAGATGGAAGGCGGGCACCCCGCGATAGGCGCAAACTATCTTAAGCGATTTAACGAATCTTCCGTCGTCCTCAATGCCGTTGAGGCTCACCATGGTGACATTACCGCTGATAATCCTTACACTCCTCTGGTATCCGCTGCCGATGCGATAAGTGCCTCCCGTCCAGGTGCACGCCGTGAAACTCTCGAAAGATATATCAAGCGGCTCGAAAAACTCGAGGACATCGCCGGCAACTTCAAAGGCGTGGAAAATTGTTATGCTATTCAGGCCGGACGCGAGATCCGCGTGATAGTCAATGCCGACAATGTCGACGATGAATCGTCGATAAAGATCGCTCGTGATATCGCCAAAAAGATCGAAGAAGAAATGACATATCCGGGAGAGATCAAAGTAACCTTGCTGCGAGAAGTTCGTTGCATAGAATACGCCCGTTAAAACCGGTTTCAAAAGCAACAAGAGTCTGATATGAAAATAAATATTCTCTGTATAGGCGATATTGTCGGACGGCCCGGCAGACACATTCTGTCACAAAAATTATGCGGCCTCGTCAGGGAACGGAGCATCGACTGTGTAATAGCAAATGCTGAAAATGCCGCCGGCGGCTCTGGACTGACTCCGCAGATATATGATAAACTCCTCAAATACGGCGTTCATCTAATAACTCTCGGCGACCATACATACAGGAAAAAAGATATCATCCCAACTTTGGAATCTATGGACGATATTGTCAGGCCTGCAAATCTGTCTCCAAATTCGGCTGGAAAAGATTACGCGATCTATCAAACCGAAAAAGGTCCGACAGTCGCTGTCATTGCCTTGATCGGACGAATATTTATGAAACCCGCGGATTGTCCATATGCAAAGATCGACACTTTACTGCCCCGTTTAAAGCAGGCCGCCGACATCGTCGTAGTCGATATGCATGCCGAGGCCACCAGTGAGAAAATCGCAATGGGATATTATCTCGACGGAAAGGTCAGTTGCGTTTTTGGAACTCACACACATGTTACCACCGCCGATGAAAAGATCCTTCCAAAAGGAACTGCGTATATTACAGATGTCGGCATGACCGGAGGTCACGATTCTGTGCTCGGCAGAAACCACGAAAGCGTCGTAAAAGCATTCAGAACACAAATGCCCTGCCCATTTGAAGTCGCAACCAGGGACGTGAGAATAAGTTCTGTCCTCGTAAGCATCGACAGCAATACTAAATGTGCCGAAAGTATTGAGAGGCTCCAGATTGCAGAAGTTACCGATGAGATCATCAGCTACGACAGCGATGACGGCAAACCTGAATTTTACAACGGCTTCTGACCGGCCGGTTGCAGTTCGAAGCTCTGGCCCCGTTTCCCCACTTGCCAAAAGAGTGATTGATAGTACAATCAGTGTTATGCCGAAAAAAGAAGTCAAAATATATACGGTAACCCAGGTCAATACCCTGATAAAAGTGGCCCTGCAGGAAAAACTCCCCCCCCGCCTGAAGATCAGCGGCGAGATCAGCGACTTTAAGCACCACTCCAGCGGGCACTGCTATTTTTCGCTAAAGGACGCCGGCTCCATCCTCCCCTGCCTGATGTGGTCAAGCAAATTCAAAAACGTAAAGTTCGCACCGGAAAACGGCATGGCCATACTTGCAACCGGACACATCGAGGTGTACCATCCCGGAGGAAAGTATCAGCTTTACGTAGAAAAACTCGAGCCCGCCGGCGTTGGCGCGCTGCAGTTGGCCTTTGAGCAAATGGTCGAACGGCTTCAGGCCCAGGGCCTGTTCGCCGGTGCCCACAAGCAATCCATACCCCCCTACCCGATGCGCATAGGCATCGTCACCAGCGAATCTGGTGCCGCCCTTATGGATATCGCAGAAAGCGTCTATAACCGCTGGCCATGCGTAAAACTCTTTTTATATCCCGTACCGGTTCAGGGCGGATCCGCTTCCGTACAGATCGCCGCGGCTATAAGAAATATAAACTCCCGAAACAAAGAACTCGCACTTGACATCCTGATCGTAGGTCGAGGCGGAGGCTCGTTAGAGGACCTCTGGGCTTTCAATGAAGAGGTCGTGGCAAGAGCCGTCTTCGATTCCAAAATTCCCATTATCAGCGCCGTCGGTCACGAGGTCGATACCACCATAGCCGACCTCGTAGCGGATGCCCGCGCTTCCACACCGACCAAGGC
>CBDUSK010000087.1:0-6490 GCA_965369915.1 uncultured Phycisphaerae bacterium | reverse complement strand
CGAATTAAGGGCTGTGGGCTTAAAACTCACGGCCCTTTTTTTATAATTAAAGGTTTCGGCGTGGGCAGGGGCCATTTCGATTGATAATTGTTAATTGATAATTGATTATTACAGCGGAATCGATAGAAACAGCAGAATCGAAAGAATAATCTGCGGGGGCATTTCGATTGATAATTGTTTATTGTTTATTGATAATTGTAGCGGAAACAGGTTCGGCAAAGACAATTCTTGATAGTTTAAAGTTAATTTTGTATATTAGGGTTTTAGAGGGTGGTTTGGGGAATAAAGCTGACTTTTACGGGATGAGTATGCTTCAGAAAGAACACGAAAATATCAGTATTGACGATGCTGTTCTGGTCAATCAGAGCCGATTGGGTGACACTGGGGCCATGGAAAGGCTTATTGTGAAGTATCAGGACAGGATCTACAACACGATCCTGAAAATCTGCGGAAATAATCACGATGCGGCGGAACTTACCCAGGAGACGTTTGTCAAATTTATAGAGAAGATAAACACCTTTGAGGGCAGGAGTTCTTTTTATACGTGGCTTTTCAGGGTCGCGGTCAATCTGACGCTGAACTACTGCCAGAGACGATCCCGGCAGGGCGTGCGTTCTTTAGAGTTCCCGGTAGCCGGCGACAATGAAGAGGGCAAGGCGCAGTTGGGTTCTTTCCTGGCCGATGAAAAGGCCTGCGACCCGGCTGAAGCGGCGCAGAAAAAAGAGACCCGAAGGATCGTTCTTGAGGGTTTGAACAGGCTCGATGAACAGCAGCGGACCATTGTAGTGTTGAGGGACATCGAGGGAATGAATTATATCGAGATCGCCGAGACTCTCGGGCTCGAATTAGGCACGGTAAAGAGCAGGCTGAGCCGGGCAAGAGCTGCCCTTAAGGATATCCTGATGGAGATGCTTGGGTAAGATTGAGGACGGCTCGGAAGTTATCGTAATGTTTTATTCCTGTAGTTTAGGAGGCGCAAGTATGAGCCATATGAACAAATCAGATATGGAAGATCTGATCAGCGGTTATATCGACGGGGAGCTTTCTCAGCGTCAGGTTACCGAGGTCAAACGGCTGATCCGGCATGACGAGGGGTTTGCCGAGGAATACCGCCGACTGGAAAGACAAAAAGAACTTCTGGGAGCACTTAGCGTGGAACATGCCCCGGCGGAGACGTTAGAGGAGATAAAGCGTCATCTGGCCAAGAGGCACTCGGCAGCGCACTATGGAGCGATCGCTGACGAATCGGCGGGGGCAAGACATCTTTTGTTCAAGCGCAGCCTTACGGCGGCGGCAATGTTGTTACTTGTCGGTATTCTTGCGGTTGTAATTTTCAATATTCTTTTTCCTGTTGGGGTACCAGAGGAGAGTAGTTCGGTCGCGAGCAAGACATTGCAGGGGCCCGGGCAGATACCTCTTGATATCCGATCGAGTGAAGCGCTTGAGGTGATCGCTGTCGGTGTGCGAACGAGTTTGCCTATCAATGCCGCCCTTGAGATCAAGACCTACGATTCGATCGGCGTGAATACGTTCATCGAGAAGGCGATCTATAATACCGGGCTGTTAGATCAGACTATCCCGCGACGGCAGAGCGGGGTGAGTTCATACCGTATAAGCTGTCGGCGCGAACGTCTGGCAGTATTGTTCGAAGAGCTTGGCGGAGTCTGGCCCAAAAGTCAAAGTACTACTCTGACGGTTTACGGACAAGCGGCTGAGTCTGACATCGTGATCAATAATATTTTGGCGGCGCAGGTCGCGAGCGTTTTTGAACACGACAAAAGCGACGATTATATCGAGTTCGCGAAGGGTATCGCCAAGTTAAATGCCGCCGATCGCAGCTTAGCGGGCAATGAGGAGTTGGCTCCGGTCAAGCCGGTCCTGACCTCCGGCAGGGCCCGGGTAACGGTTTCGGCGGGCAGCGGGACGGAAAGGCCGGGGGATGTAAGCCTGACGATCATCGTAACGGGCCTATAGGAAAAAGGGTTTTCGGGAAGGACCCCGGACGTGGGGGTGTGTGATCAGTCGCTTTTTTTGGAATTGGTTTTGGGGGCGTCTTTGGTTTTCTTTTCTGTTTTTGTTTCTGTTTTGTCTTCGGTTTTTTTGTCCTTTTTATCGGTGGTTTTAGGTTTTTCGGCCTGTTGTCCCTTTTTGTAGCTTTCGGAACGGTAATCGGTCTGGTAGAAACCGCTTCCCTTAAAGATGATCCCTGCCCCTGCGCCGATGAGTCTTTGCAGCTGCATCTTCGAACACTTCGGGCATTTTCGTAACGGCCTTGCGGTTATCGGCTGAAAATTCTCAAATTCGTGTCCGCAGTTTTTACAAAGATAGTCGTATGTCGGCATAGCTGCTATTCCTCATTAGCCGGCTTGTCGGGGTTTGGGTCGTTGTCTTGTTCGTTTTCCGTCGGGGTTTTTTGGTCTGTTTTTTCAGGAGTTTTATCAGGTGCTTCTTTTGCGGCGAGCTTATTTACTATGACCTTACTTGGCCGGAGCACGAGTCCGTTGAGGGCATAACCCTTTTGGAACTCTTCGAGGATGATGTTTTCAGCCTTGTCTTCTTCGCATCTGGTTTGCATGGCTTCGTGCATTGCGGGGTCGAACTCGGCGCCGAGAGCGTCGATCTGCTCGACGCCGTGGGACTTGAGCGCGTCAAGCATGTGGTCATATACCATACGCAAGCCTTTGATGATCCCTTCGAGAGCTTCGGGTCCCTGGGCGGTATCGGCGCCTGCAAGTGCATGGTTGAAATTGTCCAGCGAGGGCAGAAGCGATCTTATTATCGCCTTCTTTTCGTAGGCGACGGAATCGGCGATCTGTTTCGGGGCACGCTTTTGGTAATTGATATAATCGGCGCTTACACGCTGAAGTTTTTCGAAAAAGACCTGTTTTTCGGTCAAGAGTTCCTGTATCTGCTCTTTCAATTCTTCAGGGGTTTTTTCAGGTTCCGCTTTTTTATCGGGACCGGTTTTTTTTGTTTTTTTTTGTTTCATTTTTTACTATCGAAATATTTTCGGAGTTTTTCCAGGAAACTATTGGTTTCCGGCATGGAATTTTTATTTTCTATCTGTTCAAAAGCTTTGAGGAGTTTTTCCTGTTCTTTGTTGAGTTTTCTTGGAACCTCGATGACGACGTGAACGAGTTCATCACCTTTTCGGTTTCGTCTTAAGTCTTTTAGTCCCCGTCCCTTTATCCTGAACAAACTTGCGTTCTGAGTTCCGGGCGGGATCTTGAGTTGTCTGGTTCCATCCAGGGTCGGTACATCGATGGTAGCACCGAGAGCGGCCTGTGTAAGGCTGATTGGCACTGTTGTAACAAGGTCATTTCCGTCGCGCATCAGGAAAGGATGGACCTTAACCCTTACGTAACAGTAGAGGTCTCCTCTGGGGCCGCCGTTTCTGCCTGGCTCGCCTTCATTGGAGACCCTGATCCCCTGGCCCTCGTGCACACCTGCGGGAATTTTAATGTTTACGGTTCTTTTTTTTGGGACGGTTCCTGAGCCTCTGCATTTTTTACATGGTGTTGTGATGACCTGTCCTTTTCCTCTGCAGGCCGGACATGTCGAAACCATTTGAAACAGTCCGCCGAGGCCTGCTGCCTGTACCTGCCCGCTTCCCTGGCACTTGGGACATCGGCTTGGCGGTTTTCCCTTGGCACTGCCTATACCGGAGCAGTCCAGGCAGGTGTCCTGGCGGGTGAATTCGATGGTTTTTTCGGCACCGCCGGCAATATCGGCGAGCGTGAGTTCGACGGTTGTTTCAAGATCATATCCTCTGGCGGGTCCGGTTCGCCGGGTTCTGCCGGAAGAGCCCGCTGAGAAGATGTCCCCGAAGCCTCCGAAGCCGCGGAATACATCTTCGAAGATAGTTCCGATATCCTGCCAGTTCATATGCTGATAGTCCCGCATTCCGAATCCTCGCAGACCTTCGTGTCCGAACTGATCATATCGTTTTCGTTTTTCGGTGTCGCTGAGGACCTCGTATGCTTCGGCGCACTGTTTGAACTTTTCCTCGGCTTGTTTATCGTTCGGATTCTTGTCGGGATGATGCTTCATGGCCATGCGTCGATACGCGCGCTTGATGTCATCAGGCGAAGCTGTTTTATTTACGCCCAGAACCTCATAATAATCCTGTTTAGCCATTAATTTTTTGCCCGCAATAGTTAAATGCCGGGTAACGAAAGGCCAAAGCTCCGTCTTAAGCCCTTCGAAACCCGACAGAACATCTAACTTTTATATAATAGCGCCTGGGTCTGCGTTTTCTTCATCGTCATCCTTAAGGTCGGTTATCACGACGTTTGTGGTGAGCATCAGTCCAGCGACAGAAGCAGCGTTCTGCAGTGCTGTCCTTGCTACTTTTGCGGGGTCGATGATGCCGGCTTTGAACATATCCTCGAATTTACCGGTGTTTGCGTTGTAACCGATATTGCCTTGTTTTTCGAGAAGCTGAGCGACGACGACCTCTCCTTCGTCGCCTCCGTTATCGACGATCTGCCGCGTTGGCGCCTTGAGTGCATTGCAGATAATATCAAAACCGATCTTCTGGTCACCTTTGACCTTTGCCCTTGCTTTTTCGAGATCAGGTATAGCCCTTAGGAAGACGAGACCACCTCCTGCCACAACGCCTTCTTCGGCGGCGGCTTTAGTGGCATGTAGAGCATTGTCGAGAAGGTCCTTTTTTTCCTTCATCTCAGTTTCGGTTGGGGCTCCTGCTTTAAGAACGGCGACGCCTCCGGTAAGTTTGGCGAGTCTTTCCTGTAGTTTTTCCTCGTCATAGCTGCTGGTGGTTTTTGATATTTGATTTCTTATCTGGTCGCATCTTGCGGTGATATCTTTCTTTTTACCGGCACCTTCGATGATAATTGTTGTTTCCTTGCCGATGACGAGTTTTTTGGCCTGCCCGAGTTGTGAAAGTTCAACGGCTTCGAGCTTTATGCCGAGGTCCTCGGTGATGACCTGTCCGTCGGTGAGTACGGCTATGTCCTGAAGCATTGCTTTTCTTCGGTCGCCGAACCCCGGGGCCTTGACGGCACAGACTTTCAGGACTCCCTGGAGACGGTTTATTACCAGCGCGGCGAGAGCTTCGCCCTCAACGTCCTCTGCGATGAGCAGCAAAGGCTTTGCCAACTGGGCGACCTTTTCGAGAAGCGGAATAAGTTCGCGGATATTCGAGATTTTTTTCTCATGGATAAGAACATAGGCATCTTCAAGAACGGCTTCGAGCGTGTCGGCGTTGGTCATGAAGTAAGGTGAAATATACCCTTTGTCGAACTGCATTCCTTCAACGACGCTAAGCTCGGTTTCGAGCGCATTTCCTTCTTCGACCTCTATAACCCCTTCTTTTCCGACAGCCTCCATTGCCTGAGCGAGTTTTTTTCCTACTTCGGGATCGTTGTTTGCACTTATAGCAGCGATCTTTTCAAAGTCCTTGCTGTCTTTTACATCCTTGTGTACAGATTCGATATAATCTGTAACGACTGCAACGGCCTTGTTGATACCCTGCTGTACGGCTATGGGATTGACACCTGCGGCAGCGTATTTGAGCCCTTCGGAATAGATCGCTTCTGCCAGTACGGTCGCGGTGGTGGTACCGTCACCGACGACGTCGCTGGTCTTATTGGCGACCTCGTTTACCATCTTGGCCCCTATATTCTTAAACGGTTCGGGCAGTTCGATCTCCTTGCTTACGGAGACGCCGTCTTTTGTGATCTTTGGTGAGCCGAAGCTCTTATGGAGCAGGACATTTTTCCCGGTGGGTCCCATTGTGACCTTTACGGCTGCAGCGAGTTGGCTGATACCTTCCTTGAGTTGAGTCCTTGCCGTTCCATCAAACATCATTTGTTTTGCCATGTTTTATTGACCTCCAGTCCCGTTTGACCGGGATGAAAATTGATTCTGCCTGTAAATTAACCTTCTACTATTCCAAGTATCTCGCTTTCGCGAAGAATCTTGTATTCTTTTCCGTCGATCTCGACTTCACTTCCGCCGTATTTTCCGTAAAGGACGACGTCTTTTTTCTTGACTGACATTTTGGCTCGTTTGCCGTCATCGGTCATCTTTCCTGGTCCTACTGAAACGACCTTGCCCATCATTGGTTTTTCCTTAGCGGCTTCCGGCAGGACGATCCCTCCTGCGGTTATTTCTTCTGCTTCATGAGGCATTACGACCACTCTGTCATCCAAAGGTTTAAGTTTCATAATTTTGCTCCTGTGTCTTTGATTTTTTCGTTTTTGTTTTTAAGTTTTTTACATCATTCCCATTCCGGGCATACCGCCCATACCCCCCATGCCTCCGCCCATGCCTCCGCCCATGCCTCCGCCCATACCTCCGCCCATGCCACCCATGCCTCCGGGCATACCTCCCGGTCCAGCCTGGTCATCTTTTTTGGGCTGCTCGGTAACAACACAATCGGTGGTTAAAAGAAGTCCTGCTACTGAAGCGGCGTTCTGCAGTGCGATCCTGGTAACCTTTACCGGATCGAGGACTCCAGCGGAGA
>CBDUSK010000086.1:0-6516 GCA_965369915.1 uncultured Phycisphaerae bacterium | reverse complement strand
AATAGGTAAACCTAAGAAAAGTGAGTGATTAACAGGTAGAGATTTTCAAATATGGCTCATAAACATTTAAGCATCAAAGAACACGAACTTGGCCATGACCATACGAAGGGTAAACAATTTCGAGTGAGTCTGGCGTTACTGGGCACGCTTGCGGGCGGAGTTTTGCTTTTGAACAGCGGAGTAGCGCCTGTCTTTTACGGTTCAGGCAGTGAAGTCGCGAGACTTTGCGCGATGATAGGAGCAATCCTTCTCGGCGGCCCGGTGGTATGGCATGCGATAAGATGCATGGTGCGTGGTGATATGCACATGGACGAGTTGGTAGCTCTTGCGATAATCGCAGCTTTCGCAACGGGTCAATACGCGACGGCCGGTTCTGTCGCCTTTATCATGCTTTTAGGTGAATTGATGGAAACGCGTACAGCTCTTGGTGCACGTGCTTCGATCGAATCTCTAATAAAACTTACGCCTAAGGTTGCGAATCTTGTCAGGGCGGATGGTTCGGAGACGGAGGTAAAGGTAAGTTCCCTCAAGCCCGGCGATGTAGTTCGTATCCGTCCCGGCGATAACATACCGGCGGACGGTGATATTCAGACGGGTATCAGTTCCGTCAACGAAGCGACGATAACGGGAGAATCTCTTCCGGTGGATAAAGTGCCGGGCATGCAGGTATTTGCCGGTACGACGAACCTTACCGGCGGTCTGGATATTACGGTAACCAAGGCGGGGAAGGATACGACGCTTGGAAAGGTCCAATCGCTGATAATGGCAGCGGAAAAAACCCAGATACCTATCATGCGAATTATAGATACGCATATTAAATGGTATATTCCCACGATCCTGATGGTTGCGGGAATCGCGTGGTTTTTTACGAAAGATATTAACCGTTCGATCTCAGCATTGGTGATATCCTGTCCATGTGCGTTGATCCTTGCGACTCCGACAGCAATGGTTGCATCGCTATCTGCGGCCGCCCGGCTTGGCATTTTGATCAAGAACGTATCACTTCTTGAAATGGCGTGTAAGATAACGGCGGTGGTGTTCGACAAGACAGGCACTCTGACGACGGGTCAGTTGTTCGTAACGAAGCTGGAACCAGCAGCAGGAGTGGACCCCGGTGAAATGCTGTCGCTGGCTGCTTCGGCTGAGCATATGAGCCGGCATCCTGCGGCAAGAGCGCTGATGAATCTGGCAAAAGAGGCAAATGTAACGCTTCCGGAATCTTCGGATTTCCAGGAGAGTCCCGGAAAGGGCGTTACCGCAACAGTGAATTCAGTTCGGGTAATGGTCGGACGCGATACTTTCCTTAAGGAAAACGGTATTGATCTGTCGAATATAACCGATCCTTTCCTGCATGAAGAGCAGGGTTTCAGTACACTTTACCTGGCGAAAGGTTCAGAGTGTATCGGCTGGATCGGTCTGCAGGACAAGACGAGACCTCAGGCGCAGCAGGCGGTCAGTGAACTGCTGAGTATGGGGATAAAGAGGGTAACAATGCTGACCGGAGACAGAAGCGAGGTGGCCAACCGGGTCTCGGCGGAACTGGGGTGTTCGGATTACAAGGCAGAATGTCTTCCGCAGGACAAACTGGCGGTGGTTGAGAAGATCAAGCAGGACGGCCACGTCGTAGCGGTAGTAGGTGACGGCATCAACGATGCACCCGCTCTGGCGGCGGGAGACCTGGGAATAGCAATGGGAGCAGCAGGTAGTGACGTAGCCATCAACTCGGCATCGATCGCCCTGATGAGTGACGACCTGAGACGGCTTCCTTTCCTGTTTGAGCTTTCGCGAAAGACCAGGAGCGTCATCAACCAGAACCTGCTGTTTGGCGTCCTCTTTATAGTTCTTGGAGTAGCAGCGGCGGTTGCGGGTTGGCTACCGATCATACTGGCGGCGATCCTTCACTTCGGCGGGTCGGTGATCGTCATCTTCAACAGTGCGAGGCTGGTGCGTTCTGGTGAGGAACTGGAACCGCATCACGCAAGTTTATCTTAGCCAATGATGTGCTGAATATTTGATTTCAGATTTATTAAAGCTTTTTAATCTGTGTTTATTTTGTTCGTGAGGTATTTGTGATAACAAAAGGCGGCCAATACGCGATCGAGACATTTTCGCTGACCAAGATATTTCCGGACTGGTGGGGCCGGGCCAAGGTCATTGCCGTTGACGATCTCGACCTGAAGATAAAACATAATGAAATTTACGGGCTTCTCGGTCCTAACGGTTCGGGCAAGACTACGACGCTCAAGATGCTGCTTTCGCTGCTTCATCCGACCAAAGGCAAGGCCCTTGTGCTTGGCGGCAGCAGCGGCAATCCCAAGATCAGTGCTTTGATCGGCTATCTGCCGGAAGATTCGTATCTTTACAAATACTTAAGCGCTCGTGAGACACTGGATTTTTACGGGAGGATATTCGGTCTGCCTTCCAAGGTCCGCAAGGCCCGGATCGATACTTTGCTTGAGATGGTAGGCCTAACGGGGATGTCGCATCGTCCTGTGGGAACATATTCCAAAGGCATGGCCCGTCGGATCGGTCTTGCCCAGGCCCTGATCAACGACCCCGATCTTTTGATACTCGATGAGCCGACGTCGGGAATGGACCCGATCAGTACTCGGCAGATGAAGGATTTGTTCCTGCATCTGGCCAAGCGAGGCAAGACGATATTGCTTTGCAGTCATCTGTTAGCTGACGTTGAAGACGTCTGTGATCGTATCGGGATACTCTACGGGGGCAGGATGCAGGTCGAAGGCCGGGTAAAGGCTTTGCTTCAGCATAGCGATCAAAAACAGATCCTTACGGGAAGCATAAGTGATTCGGCGGTCGAGCAGATAAAACGGATAGTAACACAGGAGCAGGCAAGTTGCGAAGTAAGCTGTCCAATGGACAAGCTTGAGGAGTTCTTTGTCAGGACGGTGGCAATCGCACAGGAGAAAAAGATACCGACAAGCGGGGCGGTCAATACGGCCAAGATAGGCGGTTTCCTTGCCGAGGAAGACAAGACCAAAGCAATTCTGGATAAACTGGTTTCAGCGTCCGTATCTGCCGAGCCTGCAAGTCAGGAGTCAGCTGATACTGAGACAATCGTTCCGGAGGCTCCGAGTGAGGTTGAAGATACAGAGTTGCTGAAAAAGCTGACCAAAACGGCAGAGGCGGAAGATTCCGGAGTTGGTGCTGCGGCCGGCGAAACAGAAACACGCCGCCGGGAACCGGGGCCTGAAGAGCAGGTCAAACAGGACGTTCTGGAACAACTGATGGGCGGCGACGACGATGACGGCGGTTCTACTGAGCGGACCAACCCCGATCGGTCAGGAGAGACGGAAGATGCATAGCGTTTGGGCTGTTGCCAGAAACACCTTAGCTCAGGCCTTTAGGATGAAAATCGCAGTTGTCATCATAATCATGCTGCTTTTGGTTCTTCCTTTTATGAGTATGATAATGATAGGTGACGGCACTTTGCAGGGCAAACTTCAGACCTTTATAAGCTACGGGCTGTCGCTGACAAGCGTTCTGTTGTGCATGCTTACGATATGCGTTTCAGCCTTTACTCTGACGAACGACATAAAGAGAAAACATATTTTCCTTGTGGTGACCAAGCCGATCTGCCGTTTTCAGATCCTTTGCGGCAAACTTCTCGGTCTGATCTTACTGGATGTTTTTCTGCTTTCGGTATTTGCGGCGATAATATACGGATTGACGTATCTTATACCGGTGCTGACTGATGCGGATGCTATGGAACTTGCGAAAGCTCAGAGGGAGTTTTTTACGGCTCGTAAAAGTCTGATGGTCGAGGTCAACCAGGAGCAGGTCAACCGGCGTATCCTGAAAGCCTATGAAGAACTGGAGCGTACGGGACAACTGCCCGATACGATGACGAAGCGGAAGATCCTTTCTACGTTACGAGGCCAGGAGCTGCTCAGGCAGCAAGCGGTAGAAGTCGGCATGAAAAAGGTGTGGGAGTTTGAGAACGTTCCTCAACTCAGTGAAAACGACAGCCTGTTCGTGCGTTATAAATACGAAGTTTCATCATCGACCCCGGACGAAAAGGTCTACGCTACATGGCTTATCGGGGATTACAGGCAGACGGAACAATTCGGTCCGGGGGACTGGGAAAGTCCTGTTTACAGTATGAATCGCAGTGATGTTACAAGGGCATTTCAAGAGTTTGAGATTCCGGCAAATGCGGTGGCGTCCGACGGTTATCTGGCCGTTGTTTTTCACAACCTGACTATGAACCAGACGACGGTGATACCACAGGAAGTGCAGGTGCTTTTCCGGGCGGGAAGCTTTACGGGTAATTTTATAAGAGTAACTCTATTGATCCTGGCTCGGCTTATCTTTCTTGCGGTCCTGGGGATATCAGTTTCGACGTGGCTTTCTTTCCCGGTGGCGATCCTGATCTGTATCGTGATCTATTCGATCGGGATGGTGAACGGTTTTATTGTAGATTCGTTCGGTTATCTCGAACACGGTTTTAGCGTGATGCTTTATTCACTGACCTTGAAGCCGCTGATGTGGTTTCTGCCGAGGTTCGACGGCCAATTCAATCCTACGCAGTTTATGATCACGGCAAAGTTTTTGAACTGGCAGTTTCTGGCAAAAGTTTACGGATTAATGGTTTTTGTAAAAGCGGCAGTGCTGTTGTTATCAGGGATGTGGATCTTCAGCAACCGGGAAATTGCAAAAACCACAGTTTAAAAAGATACGATATGCGTATTCGTAATACAATAATCTGTTTTTTATGTACGGTTGTTGGGGTTGGGCTTCTTATAGGCGCTTCGACAAGACTTGATCCGATCAATTCGGCGCGTAAGGAGATGGCATTGATAAGCAATGAGCCCCTGGAAAATGCTCCTCCTTCGTTAGCCTTTGCTACTGTAGCTATGGGTGCATTTCGGGGATTGGTGGTTGATGTTCTTTGGATGCGTGCTGAAAAGCTCAAAGAGGAAGGTCAATTTTTCGATGCCAAGCAATTAGCGGACTGGATAACCATATTGCAGCCTCGCTTTGCGGAAGTCTGGGATTTTCAGGCGTGGAACATGGCTTATAACATATCTGTGGTAATGCCGGCTAGTCAGTGGCAGGAGCGTTGGCGATGGGTCCGGAACGGTTATGAACTGCTTCGTGATAAAGGTATAGAAAAGAATCCACACAGCATTTTGCTTTACAGGTCTCTGGCCTGGATATTCCAACACAAGATGGGCGGTGTAACGGACGATTGCCATAAGCATTATAAACGTGAGCTCGCCCTGGGTATAAGGCCGCTTTTGGGAGATCAGAGTAGAGAGTTTTTTGAGGCACTTTCCAATGCCCCGGAGAATTTTTCGGATATTTTAAGTGACCCTGATGTCGAGGAATTTATTGAAGTACTGAAAAGTTCCGACGAGGCTTTTGGCGACGAGAAAAAGTTCGCAAAAAATTATATTACTCTTCGTCGGTTTCCGGACAGGTTTGAGCCGCTCGCACATCTGGTGATCAACCGTTTCAGAGATACCGAGACGCTCAGGAAATTCGATGTATTTGCCAGGGCTTATGAACTTCGCGAAACCTGGAAGCTCGACCCCGGGTTTATGCAGAAGATGAACGATTTATACGGGCCGTATGACAATGATCCTAACATCAGGGACCCCCTGAACTGGGAACATACAGAAACACATGCGATCTACTGGGCACAGTTGGGTCTGGAAGTGGCGGGCAAACCCGAGGAGTATTCTTTTAACGAAAAGAACACTGACAGAATAGTCTTTCATTCCCTTCAGAACCTTTACCGCAGGGGCCAAATCATCATCTATCCTGTTCCGGAGCGTGAGCCGTCTGTATTTCTGAGGCCTGACCTGAGGATGTTTGACAGCTGCGACCGTGCCTGGACCGAGCGGATCGATAAGTACGAGAGCTTTGAGAGCGGTAATCCGAAGGGTATCTATAACGGGTATCGGAATATGCTCATCCATGCCGTTGCCATGTTCTACCAGGGAGGGCATATCAAAAAGGCAGGTGAGATATACCTTAAGTTAAGGAAACGATTTCCCCGGAAAGAGTTCAACGTGCCGCTTAAAACTTTTGTCAGGAAACGGATCGCTGAGGAAATAAAAGATATTACAATAAATGACGCTACGAAGCTTATCCTGATGTCTCTTCGCGAGGCATATTTCCGATATGCCGTGCATGCCGATGACGAGGCGTATGGCAGAGAAAGTTGGGCAAAAGAGGTTTATGATATTTATAAGAAAGAGTTCGGTGAAGAGGAAGTTCTGAGGATCGATTTGCCCAGTTTTGAGATGATGCGATACCTGAGCTTTATGGGTTTTATAAACGATAATTATTATCCTCAGAATCTGCGTCGAAGTCTGCTTTCCCGGATAGAGGTCGAACGGCCCGGGCTTGTTGAGAAACTGAAAAACCAGGAATCAGTTTTCATCGAAAAAGCCCAGGAAGCATCCGAATAGTCCCTGATAGTTTTTTCGGATGGCGAAAAAATAAGCCGATTTTCATAACAGGCATTGACAATATATCGCTTGTCTT
>CBDUSK010000085.1:0-6518 GCA_965369915.1 uncultured Phycisphaerae bacterium | reverse complement strand
CATCTTTACAAATCTACCTCCATAGACTATTATCAGTTGTCTATAGGGTGGTAGTAATCCACAAGCTCTTTGGGTCTTTTTGAGATTTGCAGAGTTATGTGTTAATTTGCTAAAATGTTTAGCAAATTAATGCAAATAGACCTGAGACAGTAGGCATGTAAGACCTTTATACATAAGCAGTTATGTAGTACTTAGTGCAACGAAGGTGTGGGTTCGACTCCCACCTCGGCTATACAAAATATACCGGTGAATAAACGGCCGATTTTGTTGAAAAAACGAACAAAAGGCGTCTTGAAAGTTCAAAAATACCGTTATTGACAATATTATCTACATTTGGAGGTTTATAATGACTGACAAGGACATCAAATTATCTGATGTTGAAAGACCCAATCTTTACCGGGAGACTTTTCCCTATACCCAATTCCCGAAGGTTGTTTTCGACGGCAATATCATTCCGATGAATATCCCAGAAGAGATATGGATAACCGACACGACCTTCAGGGACGGCCAGCAGTCTCGGCCTCCATATACACCAGAACAGATACTCAGGGTCTACAAGTTCTTTCACGAGATTGACGGGGGTACCGGTTTGATACGCCAAAGTGAGTTTTTCCTGTACTCCAAGCGGGACAGAAAGGCCGTCGAACTGTGCAAGGAGCAAGGCTTTGAATTTCCGCAGATCACCGGCTGGATCCGGGCGGTGGCAGGCGATTTTAAGTTCGTTACTCAGATGGCTCTTGCCGAGACCGGTATCCTTACTTCGGCAAGCGATTATCATATATTCCTGAAACTGCGCAAGACCCGAAGCCAGGCCATGCAGGGCTACCTCGATGTTGTAAGGGCCGCGCTTGAGAACAATGTCATCCCACGCTGTCACTTCGAGGACATCACGCGGGCAGACTATGAAGGTTTCGTACTGCCATTTGCGGCTGAGCTTTTGAAGCTGTCAGAAACGTTTGATTCGCCGGTAAAGATTCGTCTGTGCGATACACTGGGCTTTGGTGTAACTTTCCCCGGCGCAGCGTTGCCAAGAAGCATTCCGAAGCTGATCCACGGGCTTAGACAGGCAGGTTTCCCCGCAGAATGGCTCGAATGGCATGGACACAACGATTTTCATAAAGTACAGGCCTGCGCCGCGACGGCATGGCTTTACGGGATCAGTGCCGCTAACTGTGCCATGTTCGGCGTCGGAGAAAGGACCGGAAATCCGCCTTTGGAAGCAATGGTCATCGAGCATGCGCAACTTAAAGGTACCGACAGCAGAATAAACTACGAAGCCATAACCGAGTTGGCGCGTTATGCCAATAAGGAACTCGGTTTCAATATTCCTCCAAATTATCCTTTGGTCGGGAAAGACTTTAATGTCACTCGTGCGGGTATTCACGCTGACGGTTTGCTGAAGAATGAGGAAATATACAACTGTTTCGACACGCGGAAACTGCTAAACCGCCCGGTCGGTGTGGCCATCACCGACAAGACCGGGGCCGCCGGCATCAAACACTATATCGAAGATCGATACGATATCGAGATCGCCAAGCACAATCCACGGGTCATAGCAATAAAAGACAAGATCGACGCCGAGTATACAGCGGACCGGGTCTCGGCCATATCCGATGAGGAAATGATAGCCTGGATCGAACAGGCTTTCGGCAGCGACCTGCCGCCATTGAGGACTTAACGCTTGACTGCGTGTAAAATCAAAGCGGTGCTTTTTGATCTCGGGGAGACTTTGCTTAATTTCGGCAGGGTCAATACAACCGCTCTGTTCAAAGAGGCAGGCACTGTTTCATATAATTATCTGAAACAGCACGGCCAGCCCGTAGGAAATTTCAAATCTTACCTCTGGGGAAATCTCCTCCGTCTGCACTTCAGAAGACTGCTGGCGAATATCACCGGTAACGATTTTGACTCTTTTGAGGCCATAAAAAGTCGCGGTATCAAAATGGGGTATGAACTTACCGACCGGCAGTGGGAGCATGTGAGTTGGTTATGGTATGAACCTCTGTATCACAAGGCCTCGACCGAGCCTGATATTACCGACACACTGAACAAGCTGACTCAGGCGGGACTGAAACTCGGAATAATATCGAATACATTTGTAAACGCCTGTTCACTGGACAAGCACCTTGCTAAAGAAGGATTGCTGGATTTCTTCGAGATCAGGTTGTACTCTTATCAGTTTACTTTTCGTAAACCGGACAGGCGTATCTTCCTTGAAGCGGCCCGGCAGCTCGATGAGCACCCGGAAAATATCGTATATGTCGGAGACCGGCTCGACAAAGATATCAGGGGCGCATTAAAGGCCGGTATGCACCCGGTGCTGAAAAAAGCTTTTACAAATAACGGCAAAAAACCGCCCAGGGACACCATGAGTGTCGAAAAGATATCGGAACTGCCTGGGCTGATAGCCAATATCAACAACCAAAAATAAGGACGGTTTTCTATACTAAAATCCGTCGGTCTCGATTATAATCGGCGTCGGAAAGTAATATCACAAAGGAGAAACGTATGTCAAACTATACCGATTCCGCTTTTCAAAAGTGCATCGATCCCCAATGCGCTGCGGAATTCGACTGCGCTGAGATACTGTTCAAATGTCCGAAATGCGGCGAACTGCTGGATATTATTTATCGCTGGGACAAGATCGAAGTGCCGGCGAAAATGTCGGATTTCGCAAAACGCTGGTCAAGCAGGGACGATCGACTTGACTTTTCCGGTGTCTGGCGCTTCCGTGAACTGCTTGATTTCTGCACTGATGAACACAAGGTGACCATCGGCGAAGGCCAAACCATCCTGCAGCAAAATGACGACCTGGCAAAGCAGCTCGACATCGATCCGGGGCGTTTGTTTCTGCAGTACGAAGGTTTTAATCCTTCAGGCTCCTTTAAAGACAACGGTATGGCAGCGGCCTTCAGTCATGCGGTAACGGTCGGTGCCAAGGCCAGCGCCTGCGCTTCGACGGGCAATACTTCCGCCTCGATGGCGATGTACGCTCACAGTTGCGGGCTTAAGTGCACAGTTTTCATCGGCTCCGGGCGTATCGCTTTCGGCAAGCTCAGCCAGGCGATGGACTACGGCGGGCATACCATCCAGATACTCGGAGATTTCGACGATTGTATGCGGCAGGTCCAGGACGTCTGCACTAAATTGGGAATTTACCTGGTTAACTCGCTTAATCCTTTCCGTCTTGAAGGCCAGAAGGCTATCATGTACCGCATTATCGAACAGTTAGGCTGGCAGGTACCCGACTGGATCATCGTCCCCGGAGGCAACCTGGGAAATTCCAGCGCTTTCGGCAAGGCTTTTACGGAACTCAAACAGCTCGGGCTTATCGACCGCATTCCCCGACTTGCGATCGTCAATGCCGCCGGAGCAAGTACGCTGTCCGATCTGTTCAATGACAAAAAGCTCAGGTGGAACAACGGCAAGGTCGAAAAGTCCGTGATCGACGATTACTACGCGGACCTGACCGCACGGAATTTCTCGCCGCATACCTGCGCATCCGCGATAGAAATATCCCGGCCGGTCAACCTCAAGAAGTGTCTGCGCGCACTTGAAGTGTGCAACGGCGTAGTCCTTGCTGTCACCGATGCCGAAATCCTCGACGCAAAGGCCCAGATAGGAAAGTACGGGCTCGGCTGCGAGCCCGCTTCGGCAGCGACTATCGCAGGGCTTAAACATTTACGAGCAGACGGCCTGATCGGTCCGGACGAAGTAGTGGCATGCGTACTGACCGGCCATGAACTTAAGGACCCGAACGTAACCGTAAATTACCACAAGGACAAACAGGGACAGTTCAGCAACCCGCCGGTCGAGGCACCTAACGACCTCGAGCAAATTATAAAATTGATTAAATAGCGGTTTCTTGTAAGATTGATTTCTCTGAATTTCGTTTGTTCGGTTATCAGTCTTGAAAATTATGGTATTTATTCTTCACAGATATATATTTCGCGAACTGTTCAAGGTTTTTGTCCTTGCCACCGTCGCACTTACCTTGATCCTTAGTCTGAGTTCGATGCTTCAGCCGATCCAGAAGTACGGCGTCGGACCTGAACAGGTGGTCCATCTTTTGGGGTACTTTTTGCCGATTACGCTGACCTTTGTACTTCCTATGGGAGCTTTGTTCGCCACCGCTTTGGTCTACGGACGAATCGCAAGCGACAATGAGCTTGACGCATGCCGGGCAAGCGGCATAAGTCTTATGACCCTGGTTTATCCGGGGCTTTGCCTTGCGATCATTACTTCCATTACTACCCTGATCCTGACTTTTCACGTGGTACCCGCATTTATCCACCGGGCCGAAAAGGCCATCAAGGCAAATGCCAAACAGGTGCTTTTCAGGAACATACAGCGAAAAGGCTATTATAAGATTCCGGGCGGTCGATTCAATATCTATGCCGACCAGGCAAGACCTCAGGACAACCTGCTGTCGGGCGTGATTATCGTAAAATCTACGGGTCATCTGCTGGAAAAACTCATCACCGCAAAGAACGCAAAGATAGTGATAGACTCATCCAAAAAATCAAATGAAGTAAAAATCGTTGCCCAGGAAGCCTATCAGATCGATGACACGGGCCAGGCGTATTCCAGGCAGCTGCCCATATCGGGAAGGTTCGCTCCGATGATGAGCGATAACATCAAGTTCCAGAAGCACAGCCAGATAAAAAAGATCAAAGCCGATATGATGGAATTTTATCCCGTCCGTAAAATCGCCATGGAAGTTCGGGCCCAACTCGGGATGGAAATGCTGTCCGAGGATATCACAAAAACAATAACCGATCCCGAAAACAGCTACTACCAGTTCATCACCGAAGACAGGATCGTGATGTTTACGGTCGGCAGATGCGTGCCCAGAGCCGACAAAACCCTTCAACTCGTCGGCCCGATCAGGCTGCTTGAGTTTGACAAGATCACGCACCAGAGAATGTGTCAGTGGGACAGCAACAAAGGGATGATCAAACTGGAAGACGGAGAGATCGGCTCTAAAATGGTGATGGTCCTTTACAACCCGACCTGGGACAGAGGCGGAGGAATAAACGGTCTGGCGCAACGGCATGTTATAAAGAATCTGTCCTGGCCTGTATCCATCGAAGCCGGACTCGCAGAAGAAGGCCTGCTCCGGACATTGGATGCGATACCGTCGGTCTTAAGCACAAAACCAACAGACACGTTAACCGGTTTACAAAAACAGTTGGAGTTAAAAAGGACCAGAACGCTAAACAACATAGTCGCCGAAATTCATTCCAGGCTCGTATTCGGGCTTGGGACTATCACTTTGATACTTATCAGCATAGCACTGGGAATAATGTTAAGAGGAGGGCATCTGTTAAGCGCTTTCGGGGTAAGCGCCGTGCCGTTTGCCGTCCTTATCGTCTTTATGATGTCAGGCAGACAACTCACAAAGCACCCGCAAATATCCCCGGCCGTAGGTATCATGGTGATGTGGACAGGACTGGTTATCCTGACAATAACAGCAATAATAATATACCGCAAACTGCTGAGAACTTAACTAAAGGCGGCAAAATGAAGATACTGGACAAATATATCGCCAAAAACTTCCTCTTCGGCTATTTGATCTCGCTGATGGTTCTCGTCGGGCTGCGCATCGTCATCGATCTGTTCGTCAATCTTGACGAATTCGCCGAACATACCGAAACAATTGGAGCAATGGAAGTAATTGGAAATATATTTACCTTCTATGCCGCCCGAAGCGCTCTTTTCTTCCGGGATTTTGCCGGGATGATCACGGTCGTAGCTGCCGTTTTTTCGCTCGGCAAGATGACGCGGAACAACGAGCTTATCGCGGTTATGGCTTCAGGGGTAAGCTTAAAGCGCATCATCGCGCCTATTGTTCTTCTTGCGATACTGCTTACGGGATTTCTGGTAATAGACCAGGAATTCGTGATCCCGAATCTCGCCAACAGGCTTGTAAAATCTCACGATTCCATACCGGGCGAAGATCGCTACGATATCTGGTTTATGCCCGACAATAAAGGTTCGCTTATCTGCACCATGGACTTCAACGAAAAGACCGCGACTCTTGCCGATCCGATGATAATCATCCGGGAGCCGATCGACGTTGTCCGATGGAAAGTCCTCGGAAAGATACAGGCTGACAGCGCAACTTACAACAATGAATTGAAAAGATGGGACCTGGAAAACGGTTTCTACATGAAGATCGAGACAACCACAGACGCCTTTGCTCTCCAGCGCCAGCCGGAACCTCGGGCCTTTTACCAAAGTGACTTAACCCCGCTCGACATTCCCGTAAGAAGACAGGAAACTTATAAATCGCTGCTCAGCTCGGTCCAGCTCGCGAATCTGGCACGTCAGAAAACAAGGATCAAGGACCTTGCCGAGCTCTACAGTCAAAAGCACTTCAGGATCACAGAGCCCATCATCAACATGGTAATGCTCATGGTAGCGCTGCCCATCCTGGTCTGCCGCGACCCCAAGGCCATGAAGTCCGCTATCATGATAAGCTTTGCGGCCACCGCAGGATGTTTTATCGTAACCTT
>CBDUSK010000084.1:0-6545 GCA_965369915.1 uncultured Phycisphaerae bacterium | reverse complement strand
GTAACTTTTGTGATGGTGAAGTATCCTAAGGTGGATATTATCTCGAAAAAGTCAGCCGGCCGGCCATTGCCTGATGCAAGTCTTATGTGGCCGACATCAAACCCTTTTGGGGCCCTTGTGGCATCAAGATCTATCCACTCATCGACAATAAAGACCTCGGTCCAGGCATGTCCGCCGAAAACGCCTATCCTTCCGCTAAATTCGTCGACGTAGGCAATTCCGAAAACGATCCTGGCGGGGATGCCCACCGCGCGGCACATGGCAGCTGCTAAGACGGCGTGTTCGGTACAGTCTCCCTGCCTGCTCAGAGCGACTTCGGCGGCGGAGGCATATCCGACTGAAAGGTTTTTTTCGGAGATATAGCCCTTTACGAAAGCCTCGACGCGTTTTGCGGCAATGGCGGCATCTTTTGCGTCGCCGACGGCGGCTTTAGCGAGGGCGATGACCTTTTCGTTATCGCTTTGCAGGTATGCCGTAGGTTCGAGCGAATCAAGGGCGAGTTTATTTTTACCCGCATAAGGCAAGCCGGCACCAGCTTTGGGGACTGCCGGTTTTACGGTAACTGCGACAATGCCGGAGCGGCTCCGCTTAATAGTCTGGCTGGGGCCTGCCGGGATGTTCAGTTCGGCCTTGTCGCGCGGTTTCAGGTAATAGGTTGCAGAAGACAGCGAGCCGATGTTTTTCATTTCCACCGGAGAATCCAAAAGCAGGCCGTCAAGAAAATCCACAAGGTCGTTGTCGCTAAGTGCAAACTTCTTGTCACAGGCAATTATTTCCATTCCCATTCCGAGCATAGGAGCGACCGTCTTTTGGGGCCTGTGGTCGGAGTCAACGAAACTAACGCTTGGCAGTGAAAATCCGGGCGAGTTCATAACTACCGCTATTTTGGTCAGCGGCACTACCCTTCCGAAGAGGTCGACGTTTTCAATCTCGCCGACCGCGACCTTCGCGTCGAGAGGCATAAGCAAGGCAGGGCTGAAAACGATCGCCTCATATGTGGTTCCGGCCTTTAGCCCTTTTTTGATCTCCAGGAGCCTGATGCCTTCTGTCAGCAGGGCCCCGGCTGGATAGTCCATGGTTCTTTTTTCCGCAGCGCCCATCTGTGTAGTTGTTACTTCGAGCTTGCCGTCAGCAGTTATCTTACCCTCGACGGTTTTATTCATGGTGCCGAGGTTCTCTGTTGTCTTAAAACTGAGCGGCCTGCCCTTGGTTGTCTCTACGTAAGTTTCGGAAATGGCAATATTCAATACGACGCCGCCGCGTGAGATGGTCAGGTGCATTTGGTCGGTGGTCGTTACGATGACACCTTCAACGCTGCGGCTGTGCACAGAGTAGCCGACCTTGCTGTTGTTCATAAGAACCGCAAAATAATCTGTCTCGACTTGTGCTGCGCCTGCAAAAACAGACAAAAACAAACAGGCAGTGAGCAGGCCAGAAACGAATTTCATTTAAAATATTCTCCAAAAACTGTTTTAAGGACCCGGCATTTTACAGCGTTTTTAGTTCTTTTCCGGTTTGAAAGTAAGGGAAAAGAAGTGATATTTCAACCTTTTTTCTGCTTTATATAATAATTGCAAATCGCGGGTTTTGAAAGTATTATGGTATAAATATCGAGCTTTTTATATAAAAAAGCCGGGTCCATTTTTTTACAGGAGATAATTATGCGAAAAGTCGTGATGTTTACAATTATAACGCTGCTCGTTATCAGCGGGTGCAAGGGCAAAAGTCCGGAGAAAAAGCAAGCCGAAACCGTTGAGTATCGGCGAATATCGGTAAACGAATACGTCGACAAAATGAAAGCCGGGTGGGTCGGTCAGATGGCCGGTGTCGGCTGGGGCGGACCGACGGAGTTCAGGTGGAAAGGGGATATCATTCCTGAAGATAAGATGCCGAAGTGGAAGCCGGGTACGGTAAACCAGTTCGGCCAGGACGATATTTATGTTGAGATGACTTTTCTTCAGACGCTCGAAGAGTACGGTCTTGACGTTTCGATAAGACAGGCGGGAATAGATTTTGCCAACAGCGGCTATCGGCTTTGGCACGCGAACAAGAACGGGCGTGATAATCTTCGGCGTGGAATTGCGCCGCCTGATTCGGGGCATCCGAAATTTTCCAAGCACAGCGACGATATCGATTACCAGATCGAGGCCGATTACTCGGGGCTGATAGCACCGGGTATGCCCAATGTTGTCATCGAACTCGGTGATATATTCGGCAGGCTGATGAACTATGGTGACGGTCTTTACGGCGGGCAGTTCGTCGGCGGCATGTATGCCGAAGCTTTTTTCGAGAACGATATTGAAAAGATAATCGCCGCAGGACTGAAATGCATTCCGAAACAAAGCCTGTATCACGAGTGCATTACCGATGTGGTCAAATGGTATAAACAGAACCCCGATGACTGGGAAAAGACATGGAAGCTGATCAATGCGAAATATCACGATAATCCCGATTACCGCAGATGGACATGCGATCCCGGGAAGTTTAATATCGACGCGAAGATAAACGGTGCGTATATCGTAATGGGTCTGTTGTACGGACAGGGCGACCCGGACAAGACGATCATCATCTCGACACGATGCGGTCAGGACTCAGACTGCAATCCATCGAACGCCGGAGGGGTGCTATTTACGACGATAGGATTTTCAAATTTGCCCGAACGGTTTACCTCTGCGATAGACCCGGAGGGTAAATTCAGCCATACGCCTTATAATTTTCCGAAACTGATCGCGGTTTGCGAGAAGCTCGCGCGGGACGGTGTGAAACGTTCAGGCGGATCTATCGAAAAAGATAGCGAAGGAAACGAAGTTTTCGTTATCCCTGTAAAAAAAGCTCTCCCCAGCAAGCTGAGTAAGAGCTGGGCACCGGGACCGATCGCCAGCAGCAAGTTTACCGTCGCTGAGATGGCGAAGATATATATGTATCCTCCGATGAGCATAGAAGAGGGTTTAGAGAAAATTGCACCGGGCTGGAAGATATCGAACTGCGGCGACAGCCTGGAGCCGGGCCTGCATGGAGAGCTTCGGGGAAGGAAAAATGTTCTTGTAACGCATCCTGCAATGGATAAGACCGCATGTGTATTGTCGAAAGAAGTCGATATTCCAGCCGGCAAAAAAACGGTGCTGAAGCTTTCGGTCAGTCATTACCCTGGAGGGGACTGGGACCTGGTAGTAAAAGTTAACGGCCGGAAACTAATGAAAAGAGCCATTGGTAAAGGGACGGTCATCGACGGCTGGGCGGATTTAGAAATTGACCTCAGTAAATCCGCCGGCAAAAAGATCGAGCTCGAACTCCTGAATCAGCCGAGCGGCTGGAAGGGGGAAGCTGCGTACTGGCAAAAGATCGAGGTCGAGTCAAAATAATCTTTTTATAAGAAGTAAAGATGAAGATACTAAATTTCGGATCGCTGAATATCGACCACGTTTACAAAGTTGACCACTTTGCCAGACCGGGTGAGACGCTTAGAATGAAGCTTTTAAGAAAAGGTTTTACGCTTATTGAACTGCTGGTTGTAATCGCGATCATTGCATTACTGTTATCGATCATCATACCAACTCTGGGCAAGGTAAAAAGTTACGCTAATCGTTTGATCTGCTCGAATCGTATCCATCAGCAATACCTCGGGGTGTTTCTGTATTCTAATGACAATAAAGATATTGTTCCAAATCCCGGTATTGGGAATTGGTTTTGGGATGTGAGTTTTTGGGCAACCAATGAGATCTCGCGTTACGCCGGGTTTGACGAAAGTGAAATATTTTTCTGTCCCGCTAACCGGACGAAAAAACATTATGACGCAAGATTCTGGCAGTTTACCTGGGTGAGCCCTTCTCCTGTGCCAGTTCCGATCCAGGACGAAAGTGTACTTACCGAGACCGAGCAACGTCAAAATTATCGCGTTCTTCCCATGATCTACATGTTCGACAGATATAATAGTAATGGAGATTCGATACTTCCGGCCACCCTAGAGGACGGCAAACCCGCTCGATGGATACAAAAACTGGCTAAAATGAATCAATCCAGTTCGCGAATTATGATCATGGATGCTGTGATCAGTGAACACAACGACTATAACTTTTTCGCTATCACAGCAGGCGGAATTGGCGCCAAAAGTCAAGGTACGCTTAAGGACACTTCAAACCATAAATCCAGGAAAACCATCCGTACCGGATCAGGAACAGGTCCGGCACCTGCTGGAGGTAATATTGGTTTTGCTGACGGCCATGTCGAATGGAGAAAGTTTGAAGAGATGGAACACCAGATCACCTGGGGAATGTGGTTTTGGTGGTAAAGATCCGTTTTTGGAGAATCGCGTGTGCAGGCAACCTGGAGCCGATCTGGACAGCTACGTATGGCAAAAATGTTTTTGACTTGTGGTTTTTCCTTTTTATCATTAATATTTAACCTGTAAATTCCGGCCCCAAAAAGGTTGCTGACGCCTTTTTGTAATTATTGGTTATATCGAAGTTAAAATGGAGGCAAATAGAATGTCTGGAAAACACATCGTTGTTGTTGGAAGTTCGAACATGGACCTGGTGGCAAAAGCACCGAGGATACCCGTGCCGGGTGAAACACTGACAGGCACGGATTTCTTCATAGCCCCCGGCGGAAAAGGCGCCAACCAGGCAGTCGCCGCAGCCAAGCTCGGAGCAAACGTCATCTTCGTAGCCAAGCTCGGCAAAGATGTCTTCGCCGCCAAATCACTGGAAAACTTCGAAACCGTAAACATTAATACAAAACACATCGAGCAGCTCGACGACGTCCCGTCAGGCACCGCCGTCATCACAATAGACGACGACGGACAGAACGTAATCATCATCATCCCCGGCGCCAACGGTAAACTGACCCCAGCAGATGTTGACAAAGCCGAATCCGATATCGCCGATGCCGCCGTAGTCGTAGCCCAGCTTGAAGTGCCCATCGAGACCGTCGAACAGGCTGCTAAGGTCGCTAATAAAAATAACGTGCCCTTCATTCTTGACCCGGCACCTGCAAAGCCGTTAAGCGACGATCTCTTGAGTATGGTCGACATAATCAAGCCCAATGAAACAGAAGCAGAGATCATAACCGGCATTAAAGTAACCGACGAAACAACGGCCGCCAAAGCAGCCGATGTACTGTTAGCTAAGGGCATAGGCACTGTAATAATAACTCTCGGCGACAAGGGCCTGATGCTCGCAAGCAAAGAAACCAAGGAAATGATACCCAGTAATAAAGTCGAAGCCGTAGACACCACCGCCGCCGGCGATGCCTTCACCGGCTCGCTTGCCTATGGACTGGCCAACGGAAGCTCGATAAAAGAGGCTTGTGCCTACGCCAATGTTGTTGCAGCAATAAGCGTAACCAGGTATGGCGCACAGCCGTCGATGCCAACGAAGGAAGAAGTTGAGGCTTTTATAGCGGAATAAAAACAATTTAAGGAGACAGGACATGGTAATTATTGACTCGTACTTAACAGCAGTGATCATGTGTGTTGTAACGATGTTTTGCTGGGGTTCATGGGCCAACACCCAAAAGCTTGCGACAAAGGAGTGGAAGTTCCAGCTTTTCTATTGGGATTACGCCATCGGTGTTTTTCTTTTTTCGCTCATTCTCGCTTTTACATTAGGCAGTTGCGGCGACAAAGGTATGAACTTTATGGACAATATCGCTCAAGCCGCACCTAAGACGATCATGCTCGCATTGCTTGGCGGTATTATATTCAACCTTTCGAATATTCTTTTAGTAGGTGCAATAGACATCGCCGGCATGGCCGTTGCATTTCCGATCGGCGTCGGCCTTGCCCTTGTGATAGGTGTTATTAACAACTATATAGCCGAGCCCGTTGGCAATGCTCTACTGCTCTTTATCGGTGTTGCAGCCGTTGCGTTGGCAATAATCGTCGATGGTCTTGCTTACAAGCGTTTATCCGCGGCCGGTGAGAAAACCGCCGTCAAAGGCGTCGTCATCTCGATCCTTGCAGGTGTACTGATGGGCTGGTTCTACAGGTTCGTCGCTGCTTCGATGTCAACTGATTTTGTTAATATCGAAGCCGGCATGTTCACACCGTACACCGCGGTCGTAGTTTTCTCAGCTGGCGTACTGCTTTCTAACTTTGTCTGGAACAGCATCGTAATGGCCAAGCCCTTTACAGGCGAACCTGTTAAGTACTCCGATTATTTCAAGGGGAATATGAAATTGCATTTGATCGGCATTCTTGGCGGCATCATCTGGAACATAGGAATGTCTTTCAGCATTATCGCTTCGGGCCAGGCAGGCTTTGCAATATCCTATGGACTGGGGCAGGGTGCTACCATGATCGCCGCATTTTGGGGCGTCTTCATTTGGAAAGAGTTCAAGGATGCTCCAGAGGGAACAAACAAAATGCTTTCGCTAATGTTCGTATTTTATATAATCGGCCTGGTTCTAATAATTACAGCAAGGTTAATATGATACTCCGAGGAAATTAACGGGTCCGGCGCAGGTTGGGGCACAGGAACCGGCAAAACGGCTCATCACCGGCTGCGTTATCGTAGCCGCCGTGGTCCTCGACTACTACCGCCACCGAT